>CAKZYL010000213.1 GCA_937884705.1 uncultured Roseovarius sp.
CCTCCGGGTTTTCCTCGTAGACCGCATAAAGCGCATTCACGAGACCGTCACCAAAGGCGTACGCGTAGACGTAGAAGGGCGAGTGCACGAAGTGCGGGACATAGGCCCAGAAGGTCTCATAGCCGTCCATGAACTCGAAGGCTGGGCCAAGGCTTTCGCCCTGCACAGACATCCAGAGCGCGCCGATATCTTCCGGCGTCAGTTCCCCCTCGCGGCGGGCGGCGTGGAGTTTGCATTCAAAGTCATAGAAGGCGATCTGGCGTATGACTGTGTTGATCATATCCTCGACCTTGCCGGCCAGCAGGACCTTGCGCTCTGTGTCAGAAGCGGCGTTATCCAGCATTTTCTGGAAGGTCAGCATTTCGCCAAAGACGCTGGCTGTTTCCGCCAGGGTCAGCGGTGTGGAGGAGAGCAATTCGCCCTGACCCGCCGCCAGCACCTGATGAACGCCGTGCCCAAGCTCATGGGCCAATGTCATGACATCGCGCGGTTTCCCCAGATAGTTGAGCATGACGTAGGGGTGCACATCGGTGACGGTCGGATGGGCAAATGCGCCCGGCGCCTTGCCGGGCTTGACGCCTGCATCGATCCAGCCTTTGGTGAAAAACGGCTCGGCCAGGTCGCCCATGCGAGGGTCAAAGGCGGTGTACGCATCCATGACCATGCCCTGCGCCGTCGGCCAGTCGACCGTGCGGGTGTCTTCGATTGGCAGGGGCGCGTTGCGATCCCAAACCTGCATCTTGTCGAGGCCCAGCCACTTGCGTTTTAGTTCGTAATATCTGTGGCTTAGCTTTGGGTATGCGGCCACGACGGCGTCGCGCAGGGCATCGACAACCTCGGCTTCGACGTGGTTCGACAGGTGCCGCGCTGTCTGGGCTGTCGGCATGTCGCGCCAACGGTCGAGCACCTCTTTTTCCTTGGCACCGGTGTTGTGAACGCGCGAAAAGATCCGGATGTTTTCACCAAAGACGCGTGCCAGTTCGCGGGCGGCGGCCTCGCGTTTGGAGCGGTCTTGCTCGGTCAGGTAGTTGAGGGTTGCCTCAAGGCCTTGTGTTTCACCATCGACCTCGAAAGTGAGGCCCGCGATGGTTTCATCAAAGAGCCGCTCCCAGGCGTCGCCCACGACGCCGAGATCATGGAGGAACTTTTCCAGCTCGTCGGACAGCTGGTGGGGCTTCATGGCGCGGATGCGATCGAGGACGGGCTTGTAGCGGGCGAGGGCGTCGTTCTCGGCCAGCATGGCGGCCAGAGCGTCATCTTCTAGGCGGTTGAGTTCCAAGGTGAAAAACACCAGCGGCGTGGTGAAGGCGTTGATCTTTTCCTGACAGTCCGAGAGGAACTTCGTCCGTCCGCCATCGGTGGTGAGCTGGTAATAGCGCAAGCCTGCGAATGACATGATGCGGCCTGCGATGCCTGAGATTTTCTCATTGCGCTCAATGCATTTGAGCAATTCGGTGGCGTCGAGATCAGCGAGCTTGCCCTCGTAGTCCGACGCAAATGCCGCGCACTCCCTTTCGAGCCAGTCCAGATCCCGCGTGAGCTCCGGAGCACCCTCGCCTGAATAGAGATCGCTGAGATCCCATTCCGGCAGATTGCCGAGACCGTCCGCGCCGGTGCTGGGGTTGGCATCAAAGACGGGGTGAGGGGCATGCATCATGGAGCGGTCCTTTGTTTTGCTTTGTCAGAGATAGGCTGTGGAGAGGGGAGGCTCAAGGCGCTGATTTTCGGTGTCTGTATGACGTCGGTATTGCGTGAGTATTGAACCGGAGGGCAAGGGGTGATCCGATCTTGACCAAGTTGCGCGCAGAGCGATGTTTTTGACGGGTCACTTGGAAGACCTCTCGCCCGGGTTTTCCCGTGGTCTTGTCTTTTCTGTCCCGAGAGATCAGGCTTTGGCGGCGCGCGCCCAGTTAGACAGCATCGGTTGAAACACACATGTCCGGATACATTCTTTACGGCTATCCCGCGTCCGGCTCTGGCGCGGTTGAGGTGGCATTGGTGGCGGCAAACATTCCCTTCGAGATGAAGGACCTTGACCCGGATGCGGGAGAGCTGGAGAGCGAGGCGTTTCTAGCGATCAACCCGCGCGGTCAGGTGCCGACGCTGATCCATCCGGACGGGTCGGTTATCACCGAAGTACCCGCCATTCTGCTGCATCTGGCGGATGCCCATCCGGGCTGTGGGTTGGCGCCGCAGCCCGGCAGCAGCGCCCGCGCGCAGCATGACCGCTGGCTCGCCTTTGCCCATGCCAATTGCTATGAGGGCGTGCTTCGGGTGTTTTACTCTGATCGCTACACCACCGATCCTGCGCAGGCCGAGCCGGTTAGCAAAGCGGCATTGGCCTATGTCATCCGGCATTTGAACATGATGGCGGATGGGATGGGGACCGGCCCTTTCATGTTCGGCGAGTATCCCATGGCGGTGGACTACCTCGTGTGGATCATGACCACATGGTTGGTGGACGAAGACCTCAGCGATCTTGATCCCAAGATTTTGGCCTTGGGAGAGGCATTGGCGGCGCGGCCTGACCTCAAAGAGGTGGCCGCGCGCAATACCGAATAGGTGAGGCGCCTCTAGCCGTAGGCGGCGAGCATCTCGCGTAGGTCTTCGATTGTGTTGGCTTCCTGAACGGGTTTGTCCTGCCGCCAGCGTTTCATGCGGGGAAAGCGCAGGGCGACGCCGGATTTGTGGCGGGTGGAGGGCTGGATGCCTTCGAAGGCAATCTCGAACACGTGCTCGGCCTTTACCTGACGGACCGGGCCGAAGCGTTGCAGGGTGTTCTTGCGCACCCAGGCGGTGATCTGGCGAAACTCGGCGTCGGTGAGGCCGGAATAGGCCTTGGTGAAGGGGACGAGATCATTGCCGTCGCGCACCGCGAAGGTGAAATCGGTGAAGAGGTTGGCGCGGCGGCCATGGCCTTGCTGGGCGTAGATCATGATGGCGTCGATGGTCAGCGGGTCGAGCTTCCATTTCCACCAGTCACCCTTTTTGCGCCCCAGATGGTAGGGGCTGGACAGGCGTTTGAGCATGAGGCCCTCGGCGCGCTCGTCTCTCGCTTTCGCGCGAGTCTCGC
>CAKZYL010000214.1 GCA_937884705.1 uncultured Roseovarius sp.
GATCGTATAGCCCTGCAGCGCGGCCATGTTGGTGTCGCCGTTGAGCGTGTGAAACCCGCCTGCTGCATGCCATGTCGAGCCTGAGGTCAGCTCAGAGCGCTCCAGCAGCATGACATCAGACCAACCGAGCTTTGTGAGGTGATAGAGCACCGAGGCGCCGACGACACCGCCGCCGATGACGACGACTTGGGTTGTGGTTTTCATTGCGCTGTCTCCCCTCACTGCACGATGGGTCCACTGTGTCTTTTAGAGGCGGCGAGGCATGTCCAAAAACGACCAAACTCGTCGGTTCCGATGACCCAAGACACGCGCGATTTTAACGCGTTTTGTCACATCAGTATCACGTCTGTGCGCACGCGGTTGCTGTTGCAGATTGGCCCGACCAGGCGCCGGGCAGCGTCACTTGAGCAACGCTGCCCATGCATTTGTCAGTCGCTATCTGAGCCCGCGATCACTTTCCACAGCACCGCACCCACGGCGCCACCGATGAGCGGAGCCACCCAGAAAAGCCAAAGCTGCGTCAGCGCAGGACCATCTGCAAAGATCGCCACGCCGGTTGAGCGGGCCGGATTGACCGAGGTGTTGGTGATCGGGATCGACACCAAATGGATCAATGTCAGGCCCAGGCCGATGGCGACGGGGGCAAAACCTGCTGGCGCGCCCTTAGACGTCGCGCCGAGAATGATGATCAGGAAGAAGGCCGTCAAAACGATCTCTGTCACCAGACCGGACATCATGGAGTATCCGCCTGGCGAGGCTTCTGCGTATCCGTTGGAGGCAAACCCGCCGACACCGGCGAAATCCGGTGCGCCCGAGACGATCAGATAAAGCACAATCGCGGCCAGAATGGCGCCCACCACCTGGGCGATCCAGTAGGGGATCAAAAGTTTGCTTTCAAATCGGCCCGCGACCATCAGGCCCAAGGAGACGGCCGGATTGAAATGGCCGCCGGAAATGTGCCCGACCGCATAGGCCATGGTCAAAACGGTCAGTCCGAAGGCCAGGCTGACCCCGGCCCAACCGATCCCCACATCTGCCACACCGGCTGCCAAAACAGCGCTGCCGCATCCGCCAAGAACAAGCCAGAACGTGCCGAAGCACTCGGCAAGAAGTTTGTTTGTCATGTTGTGTCCCTCATCACGATGAAAATTCGTGGAGCTTTGATTTGTTCTACTGGTCCAAATCTCTGATCTGCGCCTGGAAATCATCCGTCCCTGTGGGCTCCGCGTCAAGCCGGGTGATTGGGGTGTCAGCTTTTGGTCCACCAAGCGCTCACAGGTCAGAGACAGAGCACCGCCGCGTGCAGCGTCCTTGGATCGCACAAGCGCGACGAAACATGTCGGAAACGGGCATTTACACCGATCTTGGTCACGGCAGGATGTGGTCAAACCGACGAAAGGACCAGACCATGAAAACCCACGCACAGGCGGTTGTCATCGGTGGAGGCGTGATCGGGTGTTCGATCCTCTATCATCTGGCCAAGCTTGGGTGGAAAGATGTGGTGCTGCTGGAGCGTGATGAGCTGACCTCCGGCTCCACATGGCACGCGGCGGCGGGCATTCACGGGCTCCATGACAGCGCCAATATCAGCCGGATCCAGCACTATACGATGAACCTTTATAGCGAGCTGGAGGCCGAAACTGGCCAAAGCTGCGGGGTGTTTCAGCCGGGCTCGCTTTATCTGGCGCAGACCGAGAACCGCGAACATCAGCTGAAGCTGCAGGCCGCCAAGGCGCGGCTTTACGGCATGGATTTTCATGAGATCAGCCGGGAGGAGGCCGAGGAAAAGCACCCGCTGGTCAATTTTGATGGCATCCGTTGCATCATGTGGGAAGCGAGCGGCGGCAATGTGGATCCGTCTGGCGTCACCAATGCCTACGCGATCGGGGCGCGGCAGCGGGGGGCGGAGATCTATCGCTTCACGCCCGTGACCGGGACGCAGCCGCAGCCTGACGGGACATGGGTGGTGGAGACGCCCAAAGGCAACATTCAGACAGACTGGGTGATCAATGCCGCGGGGCTCTGGGGCAGGGAGGTCGCCGCGCTTGCCGGGATCGAGGTGCCGCTGCAACCCACGGAGCATCAGTATTTTGTCACGGAAACCATTCCGGAGATCGAGGCCATCGGGAGGCGCTTGCCCTCGGTCGCGGACCGGGATGGGGAGTATTACCTGCGGCAAGAGGGTAAGGGCCTCTTGATCGGTGCCTATGAACGCGACATGCGGTTCTGGGCAGAGGACGGCACGCCGCTTGATTTTGCCCATGATCTATTCCCCGACGATCTGGAGCGGATCGCGGAGAATGTGATGCGCGCGATGGCCCGTGTACCCGTGGCCGAGACGGCTGGGATCAAGCGGGTGATCAACGGGCCGATGATCTGGTCGCCCGACAGCAACGTAATCCTCGGCCCGGTGCCGGAGCTGCGCAACTATTTCATGTGCGGGGGCATCATTCCCGGCTTTAGTCAGTCGGCGGGCATGGGCCAGATGGTGGCGCAGTGGATCATCGAGGGCGAGATGGCCTATGACATGTTCCCCTGGGACATCGCGCGGTACGGGCTTTGGGCCAATAACAAACGCTTCGTGCGCGCCAAGGTCGAGGATGTCTACACCCATCGCTTTGCCATTCACTATCCCAATGAAGAGCGCGCCGCCGGACGGCCGCTGCGCACGCGACCTGTCTACGAGATGCAAGCCGAGATGGGCGCAGTCTTTGGTCTGAACTATGGCTGGGAGCATCCGCTCTGGTTTGCCAAAGAGCCGGGCGTGACGGATACAAACGGGTTCACGCGGCAGAATTGGTGGGAACCGGTGGGCGAGGAGTGCAAGATGCTGCGCGAGAACGCAGGCATCATCGATATCTCCAATTTCGCCAAGTACCGCCTGAAGGGGCCAGGTGCGGAGGCGTGGCTCAACGCGCTCTTTGCCAACCGGATGCCGCGCGAGGTGGGCCGGGCTTGTCTGACCCCGCTCATTTCCGTGCGGGGTGGGATTGCAGGCGATGCGACCGTGACGCGGGTGGCCGAGGATGAATTCTGGGTAATCTCATCGGGCATGGCCGAGCGCTATCACAGCCGCTTCTTCCAGATGGTGCCGCTGCCGGAGGGCACGGTGTTTGAAAGCCTCACGGACAGCCATTGCGGGTTCAACGTGGCCGGGCCGCGCTCGAGAGAGCTTTTGCAGCGCCTGACCAACGACAGCCTCTCCAATGAGGATTTCCCGTTCATGCGCTCGAAAGTGATCGAACTGGCGGGGATCGGCTGTCTCGCGCTTCGGGTGAGCTTTACCGGGGATCTGGGATGGGAGCTGCACTGTGCCGCCGAGGATCAGGAAACGCTCTATCGCGCGCTGCTTGAAGCGGGTGAGGCGGTGGGAGCCGGTCCGGTGGGCGGGCGTGCTCTGATGTCGCTCAGGGTAGAGAAAGGCTATGGCTCCTGGAGCCGGGAGTACTCGCCCGAGTACTATCCCCATGAGGTGGGGTTTGAGCGTCTGTGCAAGATGGACAAACCTTTCCTAAACCGTAACGCGGCCATCAAGGCCATGAAGGACGACCCGCGGGAGACCTTGATCATGCTGCATCTTGATGAGGCGGATGTGACGGCCTTCAACGCGGATGCCACGGGCGGGGAGCCCATTTTCTTTGATGGCGAGGGCGTTGGCCGGGTGACGTCGGGCGCGTATGGCTATTCGGTCGAGATGTCGCTGGCGATGGGCTATGTGAAGGCGGGCACGGCCAAAGCGGGCGACGAAGTGGATGTCATGGTGCTGGGACAGCCGCACAAGGC
>CAKZYL010000215.1 GCA_937884705.1 uncultured Roseovarius sp.
ATTGCAATTGGATCGGGCGTGGCGCGGGAACTCAATGTCGGTCTGGGTGACCGGATCCGGCTTATCCTGACCAATGGCAACAAGACGGCCTTTGGCACGACGCCGCGGATCAACGCCTATGAAGTGGTCTATATTTTCACGACTGGGCGGTATCATACGGATCTGATCCGGGCCTACTTGCCCTTTGAGGAGGCGCAGAGCTTTTTTAACAGGGAAGGGCGCGCCGACGAGATCGAGGTGATGGTCGAAGAGCCCGAGGCGGTCGAGGATCTCTCTTTGGCTTTGATCAATGCCGCTGGTGAGCGCAGTTTGCTCTGGACCTGGAAGGACAGTCAGAGCGGGTTTTTGCGCGCGCTTGATGTCGAAGCCAATGTGATGTTCATCATACTGTCCATTCTGGTGCTGATTGCAGCCATGAACATTGTCAGTGGCTTGATCATGCTGGTCAAAAACAAGGGTCGCGACATCGGGATTTTGCGCACGATGGGGCTAACTGAAGGCTCAATCATGCGGGTGTTTTTCTTTTGCGGGGCCTTCACCGGTGCCATCGGGACGGCGTTTGGTGTGATCCTGGGCTGTCTTTTCGCGATCTACATTGATCCGATCTTCTCCTTTGTGAACGTGGCGATGGGTGGTGAGATCTGGGACCCGAGCATTCGCGGGATTTATCACCTTCCGGCAGAACTGCGCGGCGTCGATGTGATGAAAGCGGTGGCGTTGTCATTGGGGCTTTCGTTCATCGTGACCATCTTCCCGGCCCGCAAAGCGGCGCGCATGAACCCGGTGGAGGCGCTGCGCCGTGAATGATGCTGTGAGTGAGCCCGTGCTGCACCTCGATGGATTAACTAAGACCTATAACGCGGGACAGCCCGGGGAGGTGAAGGTCTTGACCGGCGTGGATCTTGAGATCGCTGGCGGCGAGATGGTGGCGCTCGTTGCTCCTTCGGGTGCGGGTAAATCCACGCTTTTGCACATGGCGGGCCTGCTGGATACGCCTGATACAGGGCGCGTGTTTTTTGGCGCGCGTGACATGACCGGTCTCAATGACCATGCACGCACCTTGGCGCGGCGTCAGGATGTGGGATTTGTCTATCAGTTTCACCATCTTTTGCCGGAGTTTTCGGCGCGCGAGAATATTGTTTTGCCGCAATTGGCGTCAGGCTTGGGCGAAACGGCGGCTCGAACGCGGGCAGACGCATTGCTGGAACAAGTGGGCGTGGCGCCGCGGGCAGCGCATAGACCGGCAGAGATGTCTGGCGGAGAACAACAGCGGGTGGCGATTTGCAGAGCTTTGGCCAACGCGCCACGCATTCTGCTGGCCGATGAGCCGACGGGCAATCTGGACCCGGGCACATCTGATCAGGTGTTTGATGCCCTGCGCGGCTTGACCCGAAACGAAGGCATGGCAGCCCTCATTGCCACGCACAATCTCGATCTGGCCGCGCGGATGGATCGCGTGGTGCGCCTTGAGGATGGGCGTATTGTCTCTGGCTAGCTGCCTTTTACTCCGAGACGTGCAAGACCGGCGGGCCGATCCCGGTACAGCAACATAATGATCTCTCGGCTCTCCGAGGGGGTGTAGCCTTCGATTGTGATTGGTCTGCCTCTCTTTAAGGCCAGCGTGACCTTGTAAAGATCTGCCTGCGACCGCGAGACAATGCGTCGGACCGAGAAGCGTCGCGGCACCAAATCAGCTGGGTCTACATCTTCCCAGATGCCCGCTTTGAAGCCGCTTGCAGTCGCTGCGACAGGCATCGTGGTTGTGGCAAGTGCGAGGCCCAAGATACCCCGACGGGTGTGTTTACGCATGATGTGCACTCCTTTCCCACAAAATATGTGTACGCCACTACCTTCTGCAAAACACATCAAAGAGAGGTCCATTGCCAGAAAGAATGATCCGTGTTCACGCTGCATCGTACCACCTTTAGGAGGGCAACGCATGAAACACTTTTTCGCAGCCATTTTGATCTGGGTGATGGCCACAGGCGCTGTCAAAGCAAATGATGACGTAAAATCCGTGATATCGTCGCAAATTGATGCGTTCTTGCAAGATGATTTTGTCACCGCGTTCGATTTTGCAAGCCCAATGATCCAAGGCATGTTCGGCACGCCGGAGCGCTTTGGCAACATGGTCCGCAACGGGTATCCGATGGTCTGGCGCCCGGCAGATGTCGAGTTTCTGTCGACCGATGAGCGCGGCGGCGCCTTAATCCAGAACGTGATGATCAAGGATGCTGGCGGCAAGCTCTTTTTGCTCGAGTACGAGATGATTGAGACCGAAAAAGGGTGGCTCATCAATGGCGTGCGCGTTCAGGAAGCGGGCGACGGGCTCGCCTGAGGGGCCTCTTCACGACATGTAGAACAGCAACGCGCGGTCGAGCGACTGCGCGTTAACGCGTAACCGGATACGTCCATCGCGCCGGCGGCACGACCGCCATCTTCAGCGATAACGTGCAGTCCGGGCGATCCTTTCGCGCATGACCCGGATGCGGAAAGGAACGCGATGAACAAAGCGATTACCGACGGCATCACCTTTACACCGCCACCCTTCTCAGGTGGGTTGAATGTCTGGTCGAGCGGTGATGGGACCCCGGGATCTGATACGTATGACAACGCTGCCAATGCGGCGTTTGTGCCGTCTGATCCGGATTTTGGCGGGTCGCTTGAGATCCTCAAAACCGCGTCGACCACCAAGGTGCGCTACACTGGGCAGACCTCGATCATTCCTGGGTGCTATCTGCAGGTGCGCGCGCGGGTCAAAGTCATCTCGGGTGCACTGCCCAACGTGCGCATTGCGGGCTATGCCGCGCGGTCCAATGGCTCCAACATCAGCGGTGTTGTGCAAGTCGGTCCGACGACGACGCTGACCACGTTTGGCGATGTTGTTGAAGTGACCGCCATTGTGGGCACGGGCGTGCGCAACGGCGTGGATATGTCCTGGGGCCCGGACGCGGTCTACGGCCACTTTGGTTTGGACCTGACAGGCCCCAATGGCGGTGTTGTGCGCATCGATGACATTGCAATCGAAGATATCACGGGCGCGTTTCTCAGCGACATGGTGGGCCTTGTCGATGTGCGGGACTTTGGTGCGCTCGGCGATGGCAGCACAGATGATCACGCAGCCTTTGAAGCCGCTGATGCCGCCGCTGACGGACGGGATATCTTGATCCCGGAGGGTGTCTTTTTCCTTGGCGACAGTGTGACGATGGACAGCCGCTGCCGTTTTCTGGGCACCGTGACGATGTCGGATAGTCACTATCTGACGCTGCAGCAGAACTTTAATCTCCCGGACTATATCGATGCATTCGGCAGTGGTGAGCTGGCGTTCCGCAAGGCGTTTCAATCCATGTTGAAGGGCCCTGATCATGTCGAGCTGGATATGGCCGGGCTCAAGATCGACCTGCGTGAGCCCATCGATCTGCACGCGGCCGTGCCCGATGTGGACAGCTTTTCAAACCGTCGCGTGATTTCAAACGGTCAGCTCTCTGTGGTGCCCGGCCCGAATTGGGACACGGAGACATTCACCTCGCAAGCGACCTACAACCCCAATGACCCGCGCACGCTGACAAACGTGCAAAACGTCGCCAATATCCCTGTGGGATCCCTGGTCGAGGGCAATGGTGTGGGGCGGGAAGTCTATGTCCGTTCCAAAAATGTGGGCCAGGAGACGATTGAGCTGTCTTTGCCCCTGCATGATGCGTCCGGCACACAGAATTACACATTCCGGCGTTTCAAATACATGCTGGATTTCACCGGCTTCAACCGGATCTCGCGGTTCTCAATCGACAATATTGAATTCCTGTGCCGCGGCGACTGCAACGCTCTGATCTTGCCGCCGACGGGTATTGGCTTTCACCTGCGCGACTGCTGGGTCAATGCCCCGCGTGAGCGCGGTATCACCAGCCACGGCACAGGATGTCAGGGCATGATGATTGACCGCTGCCAGTTTGTGTCAAACGAAAGCTCGCTTTTGGTCGCGCAACGCACAACGATCGGCTGCAACCTTAACGCCAACGACGTCAAGATCCGCAACAATCGATGCCGTTTCTTCCGGCATTTCGCCGTCATCGGTGGCACCAGTTCGATTATTTCCGGAAACCACTTCTTCCAGGGGGACAGTGGTCCGGTTGGCCCGCGTACCGCAATTTTGGTGATGGCGAATACCAATTCCCGCGCCACTATTGAAGGCAACTACATCTGTGACGGGTCCATTGAATGGACCAATGAAAGAGATCCAGCGCCTGAATTCAACAGTGAGTTTTCGTTCAGTGCGATGAGCATCACCGGCAATACGTTCCTCTCGCAAAGCACGTCGCCGTCGTTCAATTTCATTCTGGTCAAGCCCTTTGGGACAGATCACTTTATCAATGGCCTCATGGTCACGGGCAACACGTTCCGTTTGATTGATGGCAATATTGATCGCGTGGAAGGGATTGATACGACGTTTGCCGAGCTCAATTTCGAGCGGTTCAAGAACATCCACTTCACGGCCAATGCCTATAACGGCGTCAACACGCTGGTCGAAAGCCCGCTGGTGTGGCGCCATGATGAAAACAGCCCGCAATCGACCTGGGTTGTCACACCCTCGCCGCATCTTCCGTTCAATGCTTGGGTGCGGACCGTGGAATCCGTGATGCCAGAAGGGGAGATCCAGGACAATTCCGGCAATCCCTATTGGGGTATGCCCTATGCGCAACCGCGTCAGGGCCCCAACAATGATCGCGTGAATGTGCGCTGGGAGAAGCCGGTGCAAGGCACTGTGGTGGTTCGGATGCGGATCGACAATCCGATCCCATGACGCACCTCAAAAGTCCTGCCAAAGCCCGACATTGACTTGCAGGGTGTCGGATTCGTAAATGCCCGTCGTTACCCCCAACAGGTAATGACGGGTTTTTGACGTCTGCAGAACAAAGCTCTGGGCGAATTTTGCATAGGCGCTTGAATCGGACGGAACGCCGCCTTGAAGCTGCGAGATTGCCTTGAGCCGGTCTGTCAGCTGTATC
This sequence comes from uncultured Roseovarius sp., assembly GCA_937884705.1. Taxonomy (GTDB): domain Bacteria; phylum Pseudomonadota; class Alphaproteobacteria; order Rhodobacterales; family Rhodobacteraceae; genus Roseovarius. Next base: position 5,004 of record CAKZYL010000215.1, read on the forward strand.
CCAAAGGTCAGATCGCTTTCAAAGATGGCCTCATCGCCCTCATCCAGAAGAAGCGCCCGGCTGTCCAGGGTCCACCAGCCCGAGCGATTGCCCATCGACCAGCCCCGCCCGACGGAAAATCCTGTGCGCAAGGCAAAGTGACTGTCCACGGTGCCCAGTCCGACATCATAGGCCAGCTTCAGATTGCGGTCTGGATTGCCCAGGGGAAAGCGGATCAGGGCGAAGGTCTTGGCAATCTCATCGCCACGCTCTTGGCGGTCAATGACAAGCGTGCGCCCTCGGCTCAGGCCGTATTCAAGGTAGAAGGAGACGAAATTGTCCTCGAGCTCTTCGGCGTCGAGATCAAGAGAAAAGGAAAGGAAACCTTTCCCTTCTTCGCGCGGCCAAGGTCCGGCAGAAACGGACGTGGTCAACAAAAAAAGAATCAATAGAACCCGGAACATGCACACCTCCGGGCTTCACCATTGCGTAAGACTGGTAAAGGAGGCGTTAATAAAGCTTAATTGCCTGTTGACCATAATGGGCCAGCGGCCGCGCGCAGACAGCGTGCTCAATCGATATGAGGAGAGATCCGTGCAACAGACTTCAAATTCGCAGCAGGACGCTTTGGTCGAGGAAGTCCGCGCCCTGCGTGAAGAACTGACCCGGTTGAACGGGCACGGCTTTGTGCGTGTCTACAATTCTGTACCGCGGTTCTTGGCCTTTAGTTTCGCCAAGGGGCTGGCTGTCGGACTTGGGACGGTTTTGGGGGCGTCATTGCTTTTGTCCATTGTTGCATGGTCGATCAGCCAGATCGAGTTTCTGCCGATTGTCGGGGAATGGGCCACGGAAATTGCCCGCCAGATGGAACAGGCAGGCGGCAAGTAACCTCAACTGCCGACGTGTGAGCCTTTCGCGCCGGCCTCTGTGGGGTGCTGACCTGTGCGGGCGTCCATCGAGAGCGCGCGCTTTGCGCAACATCCGGGTCGCGCAGACCTGACGCACTCGTGCAGTCTGCGCCCATGACAGATCAAACCAAACACTTCACTGCGTTGTCTGCTCTCATGCTCTTTGCCTTGGCCAGCGTCTGGGGCGGATCGTTTTTTTTTGCAGAGATCGCTTTGGACGAGATCGGCCCCTTCACACTGACCTTTTTGAGGGTGTCTTTGGCCGTGCCGGTTTTGGGGGCATGGCTTTTGTGGCGTCGCATTCGCATTCCCGGCACTGTCTCGTTCTGGGCAGGGTGCTGTGTCATGGGGGCGCTGAACAACGTGATCCCTTTCTCATTGCTCTTTTGGGGCCAAAACCAGATGGAAAGTGGCTTGGCTGCGATCCTCAATGGCATGACCGCCATTTTCGCACCCATCATCGCGGGCGCCATTCTGAAAGATGAGCCGTTGACACGAAACAAACTGATGGGCGCAGGCGTTGGGCTGGGCGGTGTGATGGTGATCATGGGGCCCGGCCTCATTCGAGGGATTGATCCGTCAGATCTGGCCCAGCTGGCCATTCTGGGCGCGACCATCAGCTACGCATTCGCTTCTGTCTGGGGGCGGGTTGGCCTTTCAAAGGCGCGGGCCGAGGCCAATGCCTTTGGCATGCTGGTTTGCAGTGCCATCTTGTCAGTGCCGATGATGCTCTGGATTGAAGGGGCGCCAAGCTTGACCATGAACGCGGGCACATGGGGGGCGCTTCTGGCCCTTGCGACCGTATCGACGGCAATGGCCTATGTGCTCTACTTTGCGATCCTCAACAGCGCCGGTGCGGCCAATCTCATGCTGGTGACGCTGCTTGTGCCAGCCTTTGCTGTCGCCCTCGGGGCGGCGTTCCTTGCAGAACGGATGCCACCCCAAGTCTATATCGGGTTCGCCATTATAGCCCTCGGGCTTTTGATCACCGATGGACGGCTTTCGCGTCGCTGACTTGTCACCTTGCGTGAAGCACCGCTACTCTTCCCCGGAGGGAGGACACGCCATGCACAAGCTGATCGCGCTCTGGTCGCATCCCCGATCCATGTCCACGGCGTTGGAGCGGTTGATGCGCGAGCGGGGCGATCTCACCTGCCTGCATGAACCGTTCATGTATCATTACTACCTCGGCGAAGGGCGGGGCGCCTTTCCTGGGTTCGACGCGGACCCGACCCACCCAAAAGAGTATCCAGAGATCCGCGACATGCTCTTGGCCAAGGCGGAAGAGGGCCCGGTTTTCTTCAAAGATATGCCCTACTATGTGATGCCGCGCATCGCGGATGACGCCGCATTTCTAAAACGCATCACACACACGTTTCTCATCCGTCATCCGATGGCGGCTATCCTCAGCTATCACAAGCTCGACCCGAATTTCAGCTTGCACGAAGTGGGCCTGGAGACGCAGTGGCAGCTTTATGATGCTGTCCGCTCGGACGGTTTGCCCGCCGTGGTCCTGAATGCAGAAACCGTTCGGGCCGATGCGCGCGCGGCCATGGCGGGCTTTTGGGACGCGCTGGGCCTTGCGTGGCGCGAAGAGGCGTTTGATTGGGGGCGTGCGCCAGATGATTGGTCTGGTGTCCGGGCGTGGCACGAAGCGGCGAGCACCTCAACCGGGATAGAAAGCGTGGATGCCGAAGAAATGCTGCGCGTGGAATTAGCGTTTGAGGCGGCTGTCAAAGGTGGGGCATCACAGCTTCAAGAGTATCTGGATTATCACTGGTCCTATTACGACAAGCTGTCACAGGCCGCACTGACCCTTTAGGCATCCGGTTGGCGCAAATCATCCGCCGTCAACCGGAAGGCTTTGCCAAATCCGCCGTTCAAGCGCGCATCAAGAATGTCGAAGATGACAAAGTTGAAATCCAAAAAGTCGATGTAAAGCTTCGATTTCGGGTGTGAGATCAGGTAGTGATCCCGCATGTCATCATACCCATCCTCACCTTTCAGTAGAAATGAGGCCTGACAATCCAGTGTGATACGTGGATGGGTGAGGGGATCGCCCTTAGGGCCGGGCTCGCCCAAAAGCAAAGAGCACCGTGTGTTGGCGCGCAGCGCGGTCGTATGGGACGAAAGATCCGAAATCAGGGTCACAGGGGCGCCATCGGGCGTTGTGCCCACGGCAATGCGGGTCACAGCGGGGCTTTGCGTTTCGGGATCTGTGACAGCAATGGCGCCAAATCGCGCAGCAACGATAAGATCGCGGCCTAAATTTCGGGCATCGTCATCTGTGGGGCGGATCGGGTCGATTTTCTTTTCGGGCTCGGTCATGCCGGTTGCCTATCACGGTGCCCTGAAACCACCAAGAGCACCGCGATGTGCGATGCTCTGGAAGTTCTGTCAGATGAGCTTGCTGTCTACTGTAGAGAGCTGGCAGTGCTTGCTTGCGTATCGCTTGCTTGCAGTGTGCTGGCTAGGCTTTCGCCGTTGGCTTGCGTTCTGATCAAATGGATAAATAGGCCACCTTAGAATGATTGTAAAGAAAAAATCTTTAAAAAACATATACTTGATAGAAATAGTCAGGAATTCGGCCTCGCGTAATGCAGGGTGGGACAGCGGCGAAATCAATGATAACTAGAATAATTCCAAACAATTCAACGTCTTCCGCCTCAGGTTTCAATCGTAGCGTTATCCCGACAATGCCAGAGGGTTTTGGGCTCTTTTGCTCTTGGGATACGCGGCGGCCTTTATTGGACTACCAGACCAGATCGGCGCCGGGTTGTTTCGTCGAAAAAACTTACGAATCGAAGGTGCGGTTAAAACAGGATCCGTGCAGGGCGCGTTTGGCCAAATCGGGTTGCTGCGAGGCTAAGGATTCTTGATGCGACGGCCGGGTTTTGATATGGAGCTGTGGCCTAATGTAGCGAACGCTTGATCCAGTTTCGGATTGGCGCTAATTGGTGCGTTCCGAATGATCACCCAGATGCGTCGGTGATCCGGGGCTGGAACAACGGCCTGCGCAAGATGCGATGTTTGCAGTTTTGCCGCGCTCTGGCTGGTAAACAAATAAAGAAGGGCAAGGACACGTGGACTTGAACGCCGATTTTCCGACCGGTCTCTATGACCCTGCGCAGGAGCATAGTGCTTGTGGCGTCGGTTTTTTGACGCGAAAGGACTCCGTTCAAAGCCACGATGTGCTGAGCAAAGGGCATGAGGCCCTGTGCGCCGTGCCGCATCGCGGCGGCATGTCGTCAGAGGGTGTCGGCGACGGGGCAGGCGTGTCTGTTGATTTGTCGCTGCAGTTTTTTAGCAAACTCACGGGGGTGGATCTCACGCCGGGGATGTTCGGCGTTGGAAACTTCTTTTTGCCAGCCGATCCGGCACAGCATGAGCGGGCGTTCCAGATCATTGATGATGCCCTCAGAGAGTGTGAATTTGAGGTAGCGCTGGTCCGGGATGTACCGGTCAACCATGACGCCATCGGCCCACGTGCTGTGAAGTGGCAGCTGCCGATCCGACAGTGGATCTTTACCGCGCCTGAGCATCTGCGCGGCGCGGCATTGGACAGTCGCATTCACGAGGCTTTGCTGGATATTGAAGCGGTGGCGTATACCGATCCTGCTTTGGAAGGGCTTTACCCATTGTCCCTTTCGTCCCGCATGCAAGTGTTCAAAGGCCGTCTGAATTCTTGGGAAATTGTGCCGTATTTTGAGGATCTTTCTGATCCTGACCACGCCGTACACACCATGTATTTTCACACGCGGTTTTCGACCAACACGGATCCGCATCCCTCCATGGCGCAGCCATTTCGCCTCATGGCGCATAACGGTGAGTTAAATACCGACAAGAAGAACCGTCTATCTGAGGCCGCCACCGCGCTGGCGCGCAACAAGGCGATCATCCGGCCCAAAGGCCAGTCAGACAGCTGCCGTTTGGATCAGACGCTGAATGCGCGGGTTTACGACGAAGGTCTGGATCTTGTGACCGCCGTGGTCGCGATGATGCCGCCTGCTTGGGAAAATGACACTCAGGTCTCGCCGCAAGTGCGCGCGATGCTTGAGTTTTTCTCCCTGTCAGAAGAAAAGAATGACGGCCCCGCAGCGCTTATTTTTGGCGATGGTGATATCATCGGTGCTCGGCTGGATCGTTTGGGTCTGCGCCCGATGCGGTCTGTTGAGACAGACGAATATCTGGCTGTGATGTCTGAGGCCGGACAGATTGATTTTCCCGCAGAGACAGTGATCCGCCGTGGCCGGGTCGAAGCAGGGGGCATGATTTACTACAACCATGTCGATAAGAAGATCTACGAGACTGAAGAAGCTCTAGAAATGCTGGCGGCAAAGCACGACTACGCCAAGCTGTTGGAGACGGCTCAGGTCAATATCGATGATCTGCCCTCGGCTGATGCGGATCCCAAGCTGGCCGCGACACGGTATCTGGGCGATATGGAAACGGCAGCGCGCTACGTGGCCTACACGCACAATCAGGAAAGCTTTAAGTTCCTGATGGATCCGATGCTGCAAACCGGGGTCGAGAAGGTCTCGGCCATGGGATACGGCAACGCGATCAATGCGCTCTCAGACAACGAAGGCGGCGTGGCGAAGTACTTTAGCCAGCGCTTTGCGCAGGTGACGAACCCGCCGCTCGACAGCATTCGCGAGGCTGACGGGATGACCCTGCGCGTCGCCTTGGGCGAAAAGCCTTATCTAGGGCAATCCCGATCCAAGCAGATCGTGGTCAACTCGCCCGTGCTGCGCATGTCGGATGTGCTCAAGATCAAAGCGCAGGATGTCACGCCGTGGGATCGGTTTGATATGCTTTACGAGCCTGTCTATGGCAACGGCGCGTCGAATGAACGTGCACTTGTGGATGCGATGGACAGCATTGCCGGGCAAGTCGTTGAATTTGCGCGCGAAAAGGGTGGGATTGCGATCCTGACCGATCGTCATGTTTCCAAGTCACACGCGCCCTTGCCGATGACATTGGCTGTGTCAGCGATCAACCAGCGTTTGATCGAAGAAGGGTTGCGGCTGAAGGTGTCTTTGGTTGTGGAAAGCGGGCAAATCTCAAGCTCGCATCACATTGCCTGCGCACTGGGATTTGGCGGATCTGCCGTCTACCCTCTGGCCGTACGCCTGCGGGCCGAAGAGCTCTACAAAGACAAGGCGACAGAACATTACTACAAGTTCCAGAAAGCGGCCGAAAAGGCGCTCATGAAAACCATGGGCAAGGTGGGGCTGTGCACGGTTGAAAGCTATTCAGGCGGTGAGTTCTTTGAGCCCAATTTCCTGGACACCAATGATCCCGTCTTTGCCAAATACCTGCCCAACATGAAGACGCCCGTCGGCGGTGTGCGCTTCAATGTGGTGGCGCAGTCTGTGGCCGATTGGCATGAGCGCGCTCTGGCTGTTGAAAGCGACAAGGACATCCCGATCCTTGGTCTTTTCAAGGAACGCTCAGAAGGTTCGGGCCACAGCTATGGCACGACGGCCGTACGTGGCTTTGTCGATCTGACGGAAGAAAAGATCAGTTTTGCTGAGGCTGAGGGTGAAACGGATCCCTTCCGCCTGCTGACACTGCGGCAAATGGATGATGCGTTTGGCATCGATGACACGGGCTATGTGAACACATCCTTCGAAAAGCTCTCAAAAGAACAGATCGACGGTTTCAAGATCACGCCGGGCTACCGTGCGTTTTCCGACAATATGCGGGAAGAACGGCACCGGCGTCCGGCCGCGTTGCGCGATGTGCTAGATTTCCCGGCTGACATTACGTTTCTTGACAAAGTTTCTGATATCAAACGTGAAATGATGCTCTTCAACCGTGCGGGCAACAATCATTTCGTGATCCGGGGCCTCGATGTCGAGGACCTTGGAAACAACGAGTATTTACTGCGGCTCACCGGGCCGAAGGCGCAGGATTTGGGCCGTCTTGATGCCCTCGCGCAATCGTTGGTCGAACGGTTTGGTGCCGATATGGACGGCCATTACGTGACACGCGGTGCGCTCAGGGTTGCCGTGAAGGGTATGGCGCTGGATTACGTGTCGCGCTTGCGGTCCGCGCCTCAACGGATTGAGATTGAAAAAGTGCAACCCGCCTCTGACATCACACCGCGTTTAGCGTCTGGAGCCATGTCGCACGGCGCCTTGGTGGCAACGGCGCATGAATCCGTGGCGCACGGCACGAACATGGTCGGCGGTATGTCCAACTCTGGTGAGGGCGGGGAGCATATCTCTCGCTACGGCACCATCCGTGCCAGCCGCATCAAACAGTTTGCGTCTGGCCGTTTTGGCGTTTGGGCGGGCTATCTGGCCGATCCAAACCTCGAAGAGCTCGAGATAAAAATCGGGCAGGGCGCAAAGCCAGGAGAGGGCGGCCAGCTGCCCGCGCCGAAAGTGACGGTTGAGATTGCCGCCGCGCGCGGTGGCACGCCGGGTGTCGAGCTTGTCAGCCCGCCACCACATCACGACACCTATTCGATCGAAGATTTGGCGCAGCTCATTCACGACTGCAAAGCCGCGCGCGTGCGCGTCATCGTCAAATTGGTGAGCTCGGAAGGCATTGGCACGATTGCCGTCGGCGTGGCGAAGGCCGGAGCAGACCTGATCAACGTGGCGGGCGGCACGGGCGGGACGGGTGCCGCATCGGTGACCTCGCTTAAATATACAGGCCGCGCAGCTGAGATTGGCATTGCAGAGGTTCACCAAGCGCTCTGCGCTAATGGCATTCGGCAAAAGGTACATCTTCGCTGCTCTGGCGCGATGCAGACCGGCTCTGACGTGGTAAAGGCCTCGCTCTTGGGTGGAGACAGCTTTGAGTTTGGAACGACAGCGCTGATGATGCTGAAATGCGTGATGGCGAAGAACTGCAATGTGAAATGCCCCGCAGGCCTCACGACCAACCCCGAAGCCTTTGATGGCGATCCGCGGGCCTTGGCACAGTATTTGCTCAACATTTCTCACGAAGTGCGCGAAATCTTGGCCACGCTCGGCCTGCGCTCCTTGGATGAAGCGCGGGGGCGGGCAGACCTTCTGCATCTGCTGGATCACCCGGCCTCGGTCGGCAAGTTGAACCTGCGGGCGATGCTGACGCATGTGCCCGAAAACCGCATAGAAGATCCGATTTATCTCGAACGCGATTTTGCCGTGGATGACACGCTTCTGGAGCAGGTTCAGTCGCGTGTCTTAGATGGCGGAGAAACCGCGATTGAGTTGCGCCCCAACGCGCCGCTCAACAACCGCAACAAGACGGTCGGTGGCCAGCTTGGCGTGGATATTGAGCGGATGCTGAACCATGAGCTCGAGACGCTGCCAAACGCTGCGTTTGAGGATGTGCGCGGGCGTCGATATCTCGATATGCGCACCGTGCGCATTGTCACGCAAGGGTCCGCTGGGCAGAGCTTTGGTGCCTTCTGCAATGACGGCATGGCGCTGGAACACACTGGCACCTGCAATGACGGCGTTGGCAAAGGCGCATCTGGTGGTGAGATCATCATACGCGCCCCCGAAGGCGGGGGGGCCGGTCACGGTGAAAACGTGCTGATCGGTAACTTTGCCCTCTTTGGCGCCACCGGTGGCCGGACCTTTATCGAAGGTCAGGCGGGCGATCGCTTTGCTGTTCGTAACTCTGGCGCCACGGCGGTTGTCGAAGGCGTGGGAGACTTCTGTGCCGAGTACATGACCAACGGCGCGCTGCTTAATCTTGGCGGTTTTGCCAAGGGTTACGGCAATGGCATGTCTGGTGGCTTTGCCTATCAGTATGACCCCGAAGGACGTTTGCCTGACATGATCAGCCGCGACTCTGTGCTGATGGGGATGCTCGGTGATGGCTCACCTGAGTCTGACATCCACGAAGATGCGATCAAGCAACTTCTGGAGTGGCATCTGGAGGCAACTGGATCGAAAAAGGCGCGGGCTCTCTTGGCCGACTGGGACACAACCCGCGGACACATGGCGTGGATCATGCCCAAAGCGCTGCTTCAGTATCAGGACGCTGATGAAATCCTCGCGGCGCGCTCTCGCAAAGAGCTGGTTGAGGAATTGGCGACAGCGCTGGCCACGCATCAGATCGCCCAGGTGAAAGCGGCCTGGAAGCGCGGCAAGCCGGTGCACAGTGGCAAGACCCCAGGCTATGGCGACCGCGACACCGAAGAAATGTTCCGTTTGCTCAACAGCTACACTGTGCTGGAGCAAGCCCAGGTGCTTGCAGATAAGCGCGGTGGTGCGTCGAAGCTCGAGCGTGACAACATTGCACGCAACTTGATCCTGACGGAGGATTTCGCGCTGATGACGGCCTTGTCAAAGCATGCGCGCAAGGCGGTCGACACCTATGACGATGCGGGTTTGGCCACCCTGGTGGCCAATAAGCGTCTCGATGACTTCAAGCGCGCGCTGGCTTTGCGCAATATCCTGAGCATGGACAGCCCGGGTACATACGCTTGGATTCTTCATCAAAACGCGAAAAACCGCGCCGCTCTGGGGGAGATCCCGAGCTTTGACGCGCTGTTTGCCCAGAATGCGGTGCCCGATGTGGCATCAAGACACGCGGCGGAGTAAGCAATGGATCAAACGACCCAAAAGCTTCCTCATTTTCCTGAGGACGCGCCCTTCTCAGGCGACCAAAAGGCATGGATCGGCGGGTTTCTCGCAGGTCTGAATTCGCAACTTGCGATGGTCAAAGCCGCAGCACCGGCTGAGGTTGCCGCCAAGCCACTTGATATCCTGTTTGGCACGCAAACCGGCACGGCCGAAAGCTTGGCCGAGGATGCCGCGGAGCTCGCTCGCGCCAAGGGCTATGCGCCCCGTGTGGCTGAGCTTGACGAGATCGAGATGGATCACTTGGCGACGATGGAAGACGTGCTCGTTGTGGTCTCGACCTATGGCGAAGGGGAAATGCCCGACAATGCGGAGCTCTTTTGGGACGCGCTGACATCCTCAACGGCGCCCCGGCTGGAACAGCTGAATTTCGGCGTGCTGGCGTTGGGTGACACCAGCTATGAGCATTTCTGCCAAGCGGGCAAATTGATCGATATGCGATTGGAACAGCTTGGCGCCAAACGCATGCTGGCCCGCGTGGATTGCGATGTCGACTATGAGGAAGCGGCCGAAGCCTGGATTGCCGAGGCAATCCCTGAGGCAGCACCCGGAGCGGCAACTGCTGTGGTTGAGGCGCCGAAAAGAGCGGCGAAATCGCAGTGGAACCGCAAAAATCCATATGTCTCAACGATGCTCGACAACAGGATCCTGTCCGGGGCGAAATCGGCCAAAGAAATCAGGCATATCGCGTTTGATCTGGGCGATAGTGGGATGACCTACGAGGCGGGCGATGCCTTGGGCGTGATGCCCGTGAATGCGCCTGATTTGGTCGAGATGTGGCTTGATCGCTTGGGCGCAGATCAGGATGCGACCATCGACGGTCACGACGTGCCCCTCGGCACTTTGCTGTCGACGGGTCTTGAGATCATGACGCCGTCACGCGAGTTGATCCGTGGATTGGAACCCCTGGTGAAAGATCAAGAGCTGTCTCACGTGGTGGGCAATGGCGATAAAGAGGCGTTGGAGGACTATCTTTGGGGCAAGGATGCTCTGGATCTTTTGAACCTTAACCCCTCGCTTGAAATGGATCCCGTGCAGATTGTCGGGTGGCTCAAGCCGCTGCAACATCGCGCCTACTCAATTTCCTCGAGCCCCAATGCGCATCCGGGCGAAGTTCACCTGACGGTTGCCGCCGTGCGCTGGATGTATGAAGGCCGGCCACATCGCGGAGTGGCGTCCACTTTCTTGGCAGATCACGTCCCAGAAGGGGCAAGCGCGGGTATCTTCATGACGCCCAACAAAGCGTTCCGGGTGCCCCAAGACAATGACGTGCCAATGATCATGGTGGGCCCGGGCACAGGCGTGGCACCCTTCCGCGCCTTTTTGGAAGAGCGTCAGGCGCGAGGCGCGGAAGGTACGAACTGGCTCTTTTTCGGAGATCAGCACCGGGCGAGCGATTTCATCTACCGAGACGAGATCGGAAGCTTCAGCGACTCCGGATTGCTCACACGGCTTGATCTGGCGTTCTCTCGCGATCAGGCGGACAAGATCTACGTGCAGCACCGCATGATTGAAAACGGTAAGGATCTGTTTTCCGCTCTGGAAGATGGCGGACATTTCTATGTCTGCGGTGACGCGACGCGGATGGCCAAAGACGTTGATGCTGCTCTGCACAAGATCATCGCTGAGCATGCTGGGTTGTCCGACGACGGCGCCGTGGCTTATGTCAATGAGCTGAAACGCGAGAAGCGTTACGTGCGCGACGTATACTGATCGTCCACTGAGAGCCCGTAGGACTAGGACACAACGGCGCCTTCGCAGGCTTTGAACGCTTCGACAGCGTCTGCAGCACCGTCCAGCCCGACGGTCACTTCGGCATCGCCAGATTTTGCTGTCGCGGAGCGATTGAACTGAAGGCCGTCCAATACATTTCCAAAACCCCGGTCGGTGACCGTCAATGATAGGCCGTCCTCGCTCAATTTGTGACGATCGGTTGCAATGATCCGTCCCTGAGGTCCGTCGAACCTGATGGCAAAGTCATCCGCTTGCGGCCAAGGGTCTTTTCTGGTGACGGTGATCGCATAAAGGGGCACGCGCGGATCATAGGTCAGTTCCACCTCTGCTTGGGCAGAGACGTGGTTCAATTTGCAAGGCAGGCCGGGCGTGAAATCCCACGCATAGGCGGGACAGGCCAGCAAAATGCTCAAGACAAATGTTCTCATGCCCACCAAATAGCCTCGTTTGCGGGCTCGACGAGGTATAAGAAAAGACCCCCGTTAGCAGCCAGTGGAAATTTTCTATTTCAGGGGCTTATGGACGCATCTTCAACGCTTTCGGCGTTTCACATTGCCACCGCGTTGCCCCGGCCGACCCGCAGTTGACCGACCGACAGCGACGTCCGAGGCCGCTTCGACGGCAGATTGCCGCGCCATCGGGTCGTCGGCCACAGCCAAATCGACGGCCTCAAGCCGCTTGATCTCATCCCTCAGACGCGCCGCTTCTTCAAATTCGAGGTTTTCCGCGGCTTTGCGCATATCTGTGCGCAGCGCCTCAAGATGCGCCTGCATGTTGGCGCCTACATTTGCTTTGTCGACCTTGGCTGTCACGCGGTTCATATCCACGTCGCCCTGATAAAGCCCGGCGAGGATGTCCTCGACGTTCTTTTTGACAGTTTCAGGTGTGATCCCGTGCTCTTCGTTATAGGCGATTTGTTTGGTGCGGCGGCGGTTGGTCTCGTTCAGCGCTCGTTCCATGGATCCGGTGACACGGTCGGCATACATGATGACTTTGCCGTCCGCGTTTCGCGCGGCACGCCCGATGGTTTGCACAAGCGATGTCTCTGATCTCAGAAAACCTTCCTTATCGGCGTCCAGGATTGCCACCAATCCGCATTCGGGAATGTCGAGACCCTCGCGCAGCAGGTTGATGCCGACGAGAACGTCGAACGCGCCCAAACGTAGATCGCGCAAAATCTCAATGCGTTCAATGGTATCGATGTCGGAATGCATGTAGCGCACGCGGATACCTTGCTCGTGCAGATATTCGGTCAGATCTTCGGCCTTGCGGTAGGAGATCGTCGTCACCAGAGTGCGCAGACCTCGCTCATTCACGCTGCGGATCTCGTCCAAGAGATCGTCGACCTGCATGTCCACGGGGCGGATTTCCACCTCAGGATCAAGAAGGCCTGTCGGACGGATCACCTGCTCGGTAAAGACCCCGCCCGATTGCTCGATCTCCCAAGCCGCAGGTGTGGCGGAGACAAACACGGATTGCGGGCGCATCGCATCCCATTCCTCAAACTTCAGCGGTCGATTGTCCATGCAGGAGGGCAAGCGGAAGCCATGCTCGGCCAAGGTGAATTTGCGCCGATAGTCGCCTCGGTACATGCCGCCTATCTGCGGCACAGAAACGTGGCTTTCATCGGCAAAAACAAGAGCGTGATCGGGGATGAACTCGAAAAGCGTGGGCGGAGGCTCCCCTGGGGCGCGGCCCGTGAGATAGCGCGAGTAGTTCTCAATCCCGTTGCAAACGCCTGTCGCCTCCAGCATCTCAATGTCGAAATTTGTGCGCTGTTCAAGCCTCTGGGCTTCCAACAGCTTGCCTTCTGCGACCAATTGATCAAGCCGCACGCGCAGCTCTTTTTTGATGTTGATCACGGCCTGCTGCATAGTGGGTTTGGGCGTCACATAGTGCGAGTTCGCATAGACACGCACGTGGTTCATCGTGTCGGTCTTGGTGCCTGTAAGTGGGTCGAATTCCGTAATGCTTTCAAGCTCTTCTCCGAAGAAGCTCAACTTCCACGCCCGATCGTCCAGGTGGGCGGGCCAGATCTCCAGGCTGTCACCACGCACCCGGAACGAGCCGCGCTGAAAGGCTTGATCGTTGCGGCGATACTGCTGCGCCACCAGATCGGCCATGATCTCACGCTGATTGTACTCTCCCCCGGATTTCAGATCCTGGGTCATCGCGCCATAGGTTTCGACCGAGCCGATACCGTAGATGCACGAGACCGACGCCACGATGATCACATCATCGCGTTCCAAAAGGGCCCGCGTGGCGGAGTGGCGCATCCGGTCGATCTGTTCGTTGATCTGGCTTTCTTTCTCGATGTA
>CAKZYL010000216.1 GCA_937884705.1 uncultured Roseovarius sp.
AACCCACCGCGCTGACGGCACCGCGTCGTCCCGGGCACAGGCATCATCTCACGGTCGTACCTCTACGGGTCTTGGCGCTGCAGGTAAAACTATATGGAAAGCTTCGCAGTATGTTTTAGTTGGCTTACGCATGTGGTTTGACAATCAGCATCACATTGTTCAGCACTTACAGAGTGCCTTCGTGAGCGAGCCTCAAAATGAGCGGTAGATGTCATAGATTTTTCTCACGCCGCGAGGCCCTTGGTCTCGTTGGTGCTACGGGTGTGACAGCTGGGTTGTGGGGATCTTTTGCGTCAGGTCAAAGTGCTGGCGCGCGCGCGTCGCGTGAGCTGGAGGTACGCCTTGCGAAGGCATCAATCGTAGAAGGAGCCGAGACCGAAGGACTGGTGTCTGCCGTGGCTGACGGCCCGCCTCCGGTTTTACGCCTAAGACGCAACACACCCTTTAAGATCGGTGTCACAAATCGGCTTGATGACTATACAAGCATGCACTGGCACGGGTTGCGGGTCGACAATGCAATGGATGGGGTGCCGTATCTGACGCAATTTCCCATCGGCAAAGATCAGAGATTTCAATATGAGATGACCTCGCCAGATGCGGGCACGTTTTGGTATCACCCACATTGCATGACGATGGAGCAGATGGCGCTCGGCTTTACCGGCATACTCATTGTCGAAGAGGATGACGATCCCGGTTTCGACTTTGATCTGCCGATAAATCTACGGGATTTCCGGCTGGACGGGCAGGGACGGTGGTTGGATCTTTGGACGGCGCGCGGTGCAGCGCGGTCCGGGACATTCGGAACAGTTATCACGGCAAATTGGCAGGTTGAGCCGACTTATGAGGCACCAACAGGGGGCCTGGTCCGACTTCGCATCGCGGCCACAGACACAACGCGGATTTACCGGGTGTTTCTTCCAGATGCCGATGGTCGCTTGATAGCCATAGATGGCCATCCGTTACCCGCACCGGTCGACATCCCGAAGACCGAAGAGACGGCCCTGCATCTCGGCCCGGGGCAACGCGCAGATATCGTGGTTCGCATGCCACTGTCCGAAGGCCAAAGCATCACACTCATGACCGATGCTCCCGGCGCGGCGCGGATACTTGCAAATATACGGTCCATAGGCAGTACGCTCGATCGATCGGTATCAGAGGTAGCTGCTCTGCCGCCAAACCCCGTCTCCACCCCCGACCTGAATGCGGCGCGTTTGGAGGAATTTGTCTTTGGTTGGTCGCCGGAAGGTGATCTTCCCAATAATGGTTTGTGCGGCACGCTGGGTTACACGTTCTGGTCGATCAACAGACAGCCATGGCCGGGAGACGCCGTCGAAGGCACTGGCCCGCTTGCCACATTCAAACTGGGTGAAAGCGTTGTCCTGCGCTTACGCAATGAAAGCCCAAACGCGCATCCAATTCATCTGCATGGGCTGGCATTCAAACCCATCCGATCCAACAAGCGCCAAATCGCGCCTTTGTGGACGGATACCATCCTGCTTCAAAAGGAAGAGACGGTTGATATTGCCTTCGTTGCGGATAATCCGGGGGACTGGGCTTTCCACTGTCACATTATTGAACACCAGAAAACGGGTTTGGCAGGCTATATACGTGTCTTGGAAAGCTAAGATTTGCCTCTTCGGTGTAGCAGTCGCGTTGCAACGTGGGAGGCAGTTTGAAAGCGTAAGACAACATTCAGTAATACAGCGCTTGATCATTTTCAGACATGGTTGTGTCCCCGCGCCCTGAAGGCGCGTCGGATAAACTCGCTCAATTTTGAAAAAGCCTCCAAAAATGAGAGGGCTGGAAGGACACAATCCGATAGAGATCGGTGTTGTACTTCCGTAACGTGAGGCGCTGAATTCCAGGACAAGCGGGCGGTCGCAGCCAAACGGTATGTGCCCTTTTTATGCAACAGGTGCTACATGCGTGAAGATTGCTTGGCCGGTTATCCCGCCCGTTGGTCTGGGCTATTTCTTGATCACGGATCGTCAGTCATGACCCGCTGATAAAAAAGACTTTTTCATCCAACGTAGCAACGGCGTCGCCGTCAGTAGAGGCGCAGATACTCCTGTACTTCCCAATCCGTGACGGCCTGATGATAGCGCTCCCACTCGTCGTTCTTGTATTCCATGTAAGAGCGCCGCATCACAGGGCCCAGAACGTGCTCGGCTGCCGCATCCTTGCCCAGGGCTTGAATAGCGCTCCACAACGTGCGTGGCAGGCGACGAATGCCCATCTCGGCCAGCTCTGCCTCGGTTTTGGAATAGAGATCGAAATCCGTAGGATCGCCCGGATCAACCTTGTTTGTGATGCCTTCGACGGCAAAGGTCAGATGCATGGCCATCGCGAGGTAGACATTCATCGTCATGTCGCAGGCGCGGTTTTCGATGCAGTGGCGGCTTTGCGGCAGGCGGAACTGGCAGGACCGGTTGTTGAAGCCATAGGTGATGTTGGTCGGTGCCCACGTCACTGTGCCACCCTCAAAACCGCCGACGCGCGGCACGAGGCCATTGTAGGAATTCACCGTGGAGCAGGTGATCGCCGTGATCGCTTCGGCATGCTGCATCAGGCCGCCCACGGCCCAGCGCACTTCATCGCTCCAATCCCCATCGGGCGTGGCAAAGATGTTCTCGCCGGGGCGGCTTTCGTGCTGCATCGACATGTTGATATGCGCGCCCGACCGCCAGTCGCCGATCGTCGGCTTGGGCATGAACGTCACGAACATGCCGTGCTTTTTGGCAATCTCCTTGAGCACAATGCGCAGGAAAACCAGCCGGTCTGACATCTCGAGCATGTTGGTGTAGTGGAAATCCAGCTCGAACTGGGAATAGGCCCCTTCGGCGACGACATCATGCAGGTTCCAGCCCAGATCCTCGATGATGTCGATCATCTCTTTGAGAAACGACATGGAATCGATGGAGTATTCCAGATCATATCCAAACGCCTGACGCCGCGGCGTGACGGCAGCCCCAAGATCATCGTCAAAGGCTTTCACCGGCTGACCGTTCTCGTCGTACTTCATGACGATGAATTCAGGCTCGACACCCGCGTACCCCGTGTACCCCTCCGCAGCGGCATCCCTGATGGCGCGTTTCAGGGCCATCCTAGGGCACAGGTTGTACGGGGCATCCTGCCAGTAAAGATCGGAAAAGATGATCGCCATGGAGCTGTCCCACGGACAGATGTAGATGGCATCGAGATCGGGCACGACGACTTGATCGCTGTCGGCGGGTGTCAGTTCCGGCACATAAGACACCGAGTGCACCGCGAATTGCGGGCCTTTTCCAAGGCACAGCGGTTCGAAATCGCTCATCGGCACAGGTTTCGTTTTCGGAATGCCATGCAGATCAATCCAGGCGGCCATCACGTAGTTTACGCCTGCCTTTTCCAGCCGCGCTTTTTCTGCCGCGATGCGGGCCCTGTTACGCTCAACCGCATCCGCGAAGCTTTCGATATAGATATCTGACATGTTTTCCCCGTCGGTACTTTTTCGCTATCGCCAGTTCTGCTTGAGCAGAAACTGGTTCTTGAAGTTTTGCAGCCCTGTCATGGTTTCTGTTTCCGCAATGTCACTTTGATTGTGGATGTGGTTTTGCAGAAACTGGGTCAGGCCATCTGGATCATCGCTTACGATTTCAACCAGCAGATCAAACCGCCCCGACACCCAAAGTATATAGACAACCTCATCAAGGCGGCCCAAACGCTCGGCAACTTGGGCAGGCGTTGCTGTCGGGCTGACCTTTATGCAAATTATTGCGTCAGTTTTGTATTTGACCGCACCTGGATCCGCGATCGCCACAATCCTGATCTGGCCGGCCTGACGCATGCCGTGGACGCGGTTTCGGATCGTGCCTTCGGAGACATTGAGTGCGGCAGCAATCTCATTGAAGGGTCGGCGGCCGTCTTCTTCCAGCATGCGCACAATCTGTTGATTCAGATGATCGCTCGGCGATGTCAGATCGGGGGATTGGGCCGATTGCGAGGGTGCGCCAATGCGGCTGGGCCGCTCTCCCCTCGCGGCAACGAGAGACGTGTCTGATTTTTGATCTGCTGCCATGCTAGAGCTGTTCCTCTCGCGTCAGTGGCAAATTGCGTATTGCGTAAAATTCCGAAGGTAGACTACGATCCCATCAACATTGACCAAGCATAAATCGAATTTCGCAGCAAACGCAATGCAAGCTACGAAAAACGCAAGGAATATGACGATGACATCACCGATCCGGCAGCCTGTCATAAGAAAAGGGTATTCTGGCTACGAACAAACGCTGGCACCCGACTATGATCACGAACTTGCGGAAACAGGGCCAGGAACGGTCGGTGGCGAATACATACGCCGGTATTGGCACCCTGTCGCGCTCACTTCAGAGGTGCACGAGCTGCCGCGCGAGATCCGCATTCTTGGCGAAGACCTCGTCCTGTTCAAAACCACCACGGGAGAGATCGGGCTGGTGCACAAACACTGCCCGCATCGCCGCGCCTCTTTAGTTTTTGGGCGCTGTGAGGCAAGCGGGATCCGGTGTTGTTATCACGGGTGGCTTTTTGCGCCGGACGGTGAGATTCTTGAAACGCCGGGAGAGGCAGACGGCCCTGGCCCTGCCGCAAACGTCCGCGCGCGTACGCGGCTCGGCGCGTATCCCGTTGTGGAGTTCAGAGGGCTCGTTTTTGCCTATCTCGGACCCGCCGACAAGATGCCCGAGTTTCCCTACTACGACGCTTACGACACGCCAGACATCACCATGCGCCCCTACCGCGTCGATTACGATTGCAACTGGCTTCAGGTGCTCGACGCGATCATGGACCCGATCCACACCTCTTTTCTGCACAGCCTGAACGGCGGCGCGCAGTTTTCCGAGGCGATGGGCGAGATCGGAGAGCTTCATATCTTTCAGCGCGGGGTGCAGCTTTTGGGCAGCAACACGCGCAGGGTCGATGATTTTGTCTGGGTGCGCGTCAACGAGATTGTGCTTCCCAACTTCACTCAAGCCGGCTCTGCTTACACGGCAGACGGAACAAAGGAACACTATTTCGGGCGCAGTTCCTTCACCCGCTGGGTTGTGCCGGTCGATGATGAAAGCTCGGTCAGCCTCGCCTGGGCAAACTTTGGCGAACGGGGCGATCCGCATGAGTACAACACCAAAGAAGGATGCGAATTGATCGAACAGGGTGAGATTGTCGATCGCCCATTCGAGGAACGCCAGCGCAGGCCCGCCGATGCCGAGGCCGTCGAGGGAATGGGCCGGATCAGCGCGCACAAGGGTGAAAACCTGATGCCGACAGATCGCGGTGTCTCGCTCTACCGGCGCGGCATTCGGCGCATGGTGCGGGACCTCGCCGATGGCATTGAGCCACCACAACCGCAGCAGATCAGTGGCGACGCCATCCGGACCTACGGGCAAGACACGATCCTGCGCCTGCCGATGGATGAGGAGGACGACCGGGCGTATCTGAAGAAAGTCGCCAAGATGGTGATGAATATGCAATTCGACGCCGAGGCATTGCCTCTGTCCGAGCGCGACGCGCACATCATCGCAGAGCTCAAACGCATTGAGGCAGACGGCCTGGACTGACCTTTGAAAAGACCCTGCAAGGGCAGAGTTTGCAACCCACCCTTGGACCAGAAGAAAGCACGACTGACATGAATGAGACAGGCAAACTCTACGTCCATGTCAAAAACAACCGTTGGGCCCCCGGATCATTTCCCAACACGCCAGAAGGCGAAGAGGTGTTCACGATCACCGAAGAGCGGTTCAAGACCGCGCTGACTGCCTTTCCCAATTTGGCAGAGAAGGTCGAGGCGTTCTTTGACTGGGATGAAGATACGTTCGACACCTCGATGGCACGCGCGGATGTTCTTCTGACATGGAACCTGCCCACAGATGGCTTGGCCGAAAAAGCCAGAAACCTGCGCTGGATCCACTGCATCGGTGCCGGGGTTGAACATATGCTGCCGCTGAGCTGGTTGCCTGATGCGGTCGATTTGACCAACAACAAGGGCGTGCATTCGGACAAGGCCGGGGAATACGGCCTGATGGCCGCGCTGATGCTGCACAACTGGATGCCCGCCATCGTCACCAATCAGCGCAAGCACATCTACAACACGCTCTACAGCACGCCGATTGCGGGCAAGACAATCGTGGTCGTTGGCACCGGCAGCCTCGGCGGGGCCGCCATCCGCAAGCTTGCACCTCTGGGCACCAATATCATCGGCGTCAACCGCCGTGGTGGCGATGTGGAGGGCTGCACGCGCGTGGTGCAGACGTCCGATCTCGACAGCGTCTTGCCGGAGGCAGATATCCTCTATCTCGCCATGCCAGACACGCCGGAAACCAATGGCTTGATCAACCGCGACCGGCTCGACAGCCTCAAGCCCACCTGCGGGGTCGTCAATATCGGGCGACAATCCGCGATGGATTATGATGCGCTCTGCGACAAGCTGGAGGCAGGCGAACTGGCAGGAGCAGTGCTCGACGTCTTCACCCCCGAACCCATCGAGGAAAACTCACGGCTCTGGGACACGCCCAATCTCATCATTACGCCGCATGTTTCCGCAGACGATGGCGACAGCTATGTGCCCCTGACGCTCGATCTGTTTTTCCGCAATCTGGAGCGTTTCATCGAGGGCAAAGACCTGCTCAACCGCGTTGATCGCGAGCTGGGTTACTAGAGGTCAAATCCGCCAGAAGGCAAATCCGATCCAAAGCGCGGCGAGGCCCGCCGGGATCCAGATAGGCGTACCGACCAGCCCAAGCCACGCCAGGAAGATATAGGCCGAGCCCAAAAGCCCGATAAAGAGCCTGTCCCCGCGCGTTGTGGTGAGGCCAAGAACGCCCTGACGCTCACTCCCGCCGGGCCACCGCCATTCCAGCAGCGCCATGATGGCAATGAACCCAAAGACGAAGACGAAGAACCCGAGAGAGGCCCGTGTCCAGGCCATCCAGGTGCCGCCGAACATCGGTTCCGTCCACCACTTGGCCCAGGAGAACACTTCTTCCTTCTCTGCAGAAACGTTGCCCCATCCCTGCGCCATGGCGACAGCGGGGAGAGTGGCGAAGAGGAAGATCAGACGTTTCATGCCACCTACCCCCTCAAACCCGACCCAGGGCAAAGCCCTTGGCGATGTAGTTGCGGACGAAATAGATCACGATGGCCCCGGGGATGATCGTCAACACCCCCGCCGCTGCAAGCAGGCCTAGCTCATATCCAGCGCTAGACGCCGTCCGCGTCATCGTCGCGGCGATGGGTTTGGCCTCGACCGCCGTCAGCGTCTTGGCAAGGAGCAATTCCACCCAAGAGAACATGAAGCAGAAGAAGGCCGCCACGCCGACACCCGCCTTGATCGTCGGCAGGAAGATCGAGACGAAGAATTTGGGGAAGGAATAGCCGTCGACATAGGCGGTTTCATCCAGCTCTTTCGGCACGCCTGACATGAACCCTTCCAGGATCCAGACGGCCAGAGGGATGTTGAAGAGGCAATGGGCCAGCGCCACCGCGAGATGCGTGTCGAAGAGCCCAACGGCCGAGTAGAGCTGAAAGAAAGGCAACGCGAAGACGGCGGCCGGTGCCATGCGGTTCGTCAAGAGCCAGAAGAAAAGATGCTTGTCCCCCATGAAGCGATAGCGGCTGAACGCATAGGCCGCCGGCAAGGCCGCACAGAGCGAGATCACCGTGTTGAGCGACACGTAGATGATCGAGTTGATATAGCCCCAATACCACGTCGGATCGGTGAAAATCGCGATGTAGTTCTCCAGGGTGAACACCTGCGGGAAGAAGCT
>CAKZYL010000217.1 GCA_937884705.1 uncultured Roseovarius sp.
AAGTTTCCCGCGCTCTATGAGATGCTCAATGAGGTCAATGATCAGTGCTGGGCGGGGTCTTTCACGTATTGGAAAGAGCCCAAGCTGATGGTGTACCGCTACGGGCTGGTGATGCCCGGTACGCCAGGCGTGAGCCCAGAGCAAATCGACACGCTGATCAATGCAGCGGTCATGAGCGCGGAGCGGTTTTATCCCGCCTTTCAGCTGTGCGTCTGGGGCAATCGTGATCCACAGGAAGCCATGCAGATTGCAATATGTGAAGCCTATGGCCGCGCCTGATCTCAATTGAAGCTGACGTTATCCCCAAATTGGGCGCAAAGCCTTTCAATAATCGCGCAATAGGCGACCATATCCGCCGATAGCGTTTGTCACCCCGGCTTTGCGCAAAACATCCCAGAGCATGGCCTGATTGGAGCAGATGACGGGCTTGCCCAAGCTTTGTTCCAAGTCGTCCAGAATATCGATCGTGCGCAGGGCGCCACAGCTGATGAACACGGCGTCTGCGTCTTCGCTGTCGACGGAGCGCGCGAAGTCAGCGATGAATTCCGGCCGCACGCGGATCATGTCGCTGTCCTTTTCCAGCTGCAGACCTTGGATGTTGGTGATCTCAAATCCGGCCGCCTCCATGTAGTCCGCTTCGCGTGCGTTGATTTCATCGAGATAGGGTGTCGCGACGGCCACGCGTTTCGCGCCAATCGCATTCAAAGCCGCCAAAACGCCCGTGATCAGGGTCGTCGGTAGCGCGTTCGGTGCGCCTTTGGAAAGCTCTGCCATGACCCTCTCTTCCCCGATCACGAGGCTGCCTGAGGTGCAGGCGTAGCAAATCACATCGAGGCTGCCATCGGGCAGGATCCGTTTGGCGGCGGGGGCGAGCTCTGCGGCGTGTTGCATGAAGGTGCTGATCGTGATCGAGTCCGGCATGTCCGCGCGGGTGAAATGCAGGCCGATGCCGGGGGGGCACATTGTGTACATGTCGTCTTCGATGGTTTGCTCGGTTGCCAGCAGGACAAACCCAATTTTAGCGCGTGCGTGGCGTCCATCGTCGAAGGCGTGTGTGAGATCCATGGCGCAACGATTTCTATCCCGTTGCAACTGGCCCGTTGCAACTGTTCAGGGTCAGGCTTACCACGTCGGCCAGAAAAGATCAGGAAAGATCGGGGAGGATGCGCATGAGCATGGACCAGATCGCCCGGGAAGGCTTGGTGCTTTTGGGCTGTGGCAAGATGGGGTCGGCGATGCTGGCAGGATGGCTGGATCAAGGCCTGCCGCCGACGTCCGTTTGGGTCATTGATCCCAAACCCTCTGCGTGGCTGCAAGGGACGGGTGTGTATGTGAACGCGGCACTGCCGCAGAGCCCGGCGATCGTGCTGATCGCGGTGAAGCCGCAGATTTTGAGGGATGCGCTGCCACAGATTGCGGCGATGACGGGTGCGGTGTTGCTCTCGGTTGCGGCGGGCACGTCGATTGCGTCGTTTGAAGACGTGTTTGGCGGAGATGCGCGCGTGATCCGCGCCATGCCCAATACGCCCGCGGCCGTGGGCAAGGGGATCACGGCAATCGTTGGCAATGAAGAGGCCACCGGCGCGGATCTTGATATGGCTGAGATGCTGCTCAGCGCTGTGGGCCAGGTGGTGCGGCTGGATCATGAAGACCAGATGGATGCCGTCACAGGCGTGTCGGGATCTGGCCCGGCTTATGTGTTTCACATGATTGAGTGCATGGCGGCGGCAGGAGAGGCGCAGGGGTTGGCGCCGGAATTGGCGATGCAGCTTGCCAAAGCTACGGTGGCGGGTGCAGGCGCGTTGGCACAAGCCGCAGACGAGACACCGGCGCAGTTGCGGGTCAATGTGACAAGCCCCAATGGCACCACGCAGGCGGGGCTGGAGGTGCTGATGGATGAAACCGCGGGGCTGGCGCCGCTGGTCAAAGCGACAGTGGCCGCCGCAACAGATCGATCGAAGGAGCTGAAACGTGGCGGATGAAATTGGGTTTGACGACTTTCTGAAGGTCGACATTCGGGTGGGCAAGATCGTGCGAGCGGAGCCGTTTCCGGAAGCGCGCAAGCCGGCATTTAAGCTTTGGGTGGATTTCGGAGCAGAGATCGGGGAGCGGAAAAGCTCGGCCCAGATCACAGCTCATTACACGCCGGAGACGTTGATCGGGCGTCAGGTGATGGCGGTGGTGAATTTTCCGCCACGGCAGATCGGACCCGTACGGTCAGAGATTTTGGTTTTGGGTGTGTCTGATGCCGACGGTGGGATTGTGCTTCTTGCCCCGGATCAGGAGGTTCCTCTTGGGTCTCGCATGCACTGAGGAAAGTGCGCCGTAGCGTTCGGCTTGACGGGCAAGGTGGAAAGGTGTGGTGTGCGCCAACTCAAACGGTGTTGAGGCGACGTAACGTCCGTGATTTCTTGAACCCGTTGCACTTATGTACGATGCGTTTCGCTCTTATTTGATCTCTTGAGGCAAAACCGAAACGCTTTTGGAGGTTAGCCATGTTTACGCCAGCGATCACAGGCTCGGGTGTGTTTACCCCCGAGGAGATTGTCACCAATGATGAATTGGTCGTGGCCTTCAATGCCTATGCTGAGAAATTCAATGCCGAGCATGCGGAGGCCATCGCGGCCGGTGATGTAGAGGCAAAGGCGCCATCCTCGACCGAGTTTATCGTCAGTGCCTCGGGGATTGAGCAACGCTATGTGATGAACAAGTCGGGCGTTCTTGACCCTGATGTCATGCATCCGCTTTTGCCCGCACGCCGCGATGATGAGCCGGGCATTATGGCGGAGATGGCGTTGGATGCCTGTCATAAAGCGCTGGAGCAGGCGGGACGGGGGGCCAGGGAGATTGATCTGGTCATTTGTGCGGCCTCCAATCACGAGCGCGCCTATCCGGCGATCGCGATTGAGATCCAAGAACTTTTGGGCGCGGGCGGGTTTGCCTTTGACATGAATGTGGCCTGTTCGTCGGCCACGTTCGGGATCCAGACGGCGGCGGATATGATCCGGTCGGGTTCTGTGCGCTGCGCGATTGTGGTGAGCCCGGAGAT
>CAKZYL010000218.1 GCA_937884705.1 uncultured Roseovarius sp.
GGAAGACAGAAAGCATGGCACTCAAGTCGTACAAGCCGACGACGCCGGGCCAGCGCGGGCTGGTGCTGATCGACCGTTCGGAGCTTTGGAAAGGACGCCCTGTCAAGGCCCTCACAGAGGGATTGACCAAATCGGGCGGCCGGAACAACACCGGACGTATCACGGCACGCCGCCGCGGTGGCGGGGCAAAACGCCTCTACCGGGTCGTTGATTTTAAACGTAACAAATTCGATGTGGCCGCAACCGTTGATCGGATCGAGTATGATCCGAACCGGACTGCGTTCATTGCCCTCGTCAAATACGACGATGGTGAGCAGGCCTACATCCTCGCGCCGCAGCGCCTGGCCGTTGGTGACAAGGTCATCGCGGGCGCCCGCGCGGATATCAAGCCGGGCAACGCAATGCCGTTTTCTGGCATGCCCATTGGCACAATCGTCCATAACATTGAGCTTAAGCCAGGCAAAGGCGGTCAGATCGCCCGCGCTGCTGGAACCTATGCTCAGTTCGTGGGTCGCGACGGTGGCTACGCCCAGATCCGCCTGAGCTCGGGAGAGCTGCGTATGGTACGTCAGGAATGCATGGCCACCGTCGGTGCCGTGTCAAACCCTGACAATTCCAACCAGAACTACGGTAAAGCCGGTCGTATGCGCCACAAAGGTGTGCGCCCATCTGTCCGAGGCGTCGTGATGAACCCGATCGATCACCCCCATGGTGGTGGTGAAGGTCGGACATCTGGTGGTCGTCACCCGGTCACGCCTTGGGGTAAGCCCACAAAAGGTGCACGCACTCGCAACAAGAACAAAGCGTCGTCGAGCCTCATCATCCGCTCACGCCACGCCAAAAAGAAGGGGCGCTAACATATGTCACGCTCTGTTTGGAAAGGCCCCTTTGTCGATGCTTACGTGCTGAAAAAAGCCGAAGCAGCGCGCGAAAGCGGCCGCAACGAAGTGATCAAAATCTGGTCGCGTCGTTCTACGATTTTGCCCCAGTTCGTGGGCCTCACCTTCGGGGTCTACAATGGCCGCAAGCACATTCCTGTCAGCGTCAGCGAAGACATGATCGGTCAGAAGTTCGGAGAATACTCACCGACGCGGACCTACTATGGTCACGCGGCTGATAAGAAAGCCAAGAGGAAGTAAGCCATGGGCAAGGAGAAAAATCCCCGCCGCGTGGCGGACAACGAAGCGATGGCCAAGCTGCGCATGCTGCGCACGAGCCCGCAGAAACTGAACCTGGTGGCCGCCATGATCCGCGGCAAGAAAGTTGAGAAGGCGCTGAGCGATCTCACATTCTCGAAAAAGCGGATCGCGCAGGACGTTAAGAAGTGCCTGCAATCGGCGATTGCCAATGCTGAAAACAACCACAACCTGGATGTGGACGAGCTGATCGTGGCCGAAGCCTGGG
>CAKZYL010000219.1 GCA_937884705.1 uncultured Roseovarius sp.
AGCTGCCCACGGGCTCAGAGACCTGCGGCAACCTCCTCGATCGCGTCGCGCAGGATGGCTTCGATCTCGTCAATCATCGGTTCATCCATGATCAAGGTGGGCGACAGGATCAGGACATTGCCCAAAGGCCGCGCTATCAGCCCGCGTTTCTGACAGGCGCGGGCGACCTTGAGGCCCACCTCTGCTTCTGGCGGGTGGCTGGCTTTGGTGGCGCGGTCCATCACAAACTCGATGCCGATCATGAAATGGCTGCCGCGCACCTCGCCCACCAGTTCAATGTCCATGAGCCCGCGCATCAGCTTTTCAAAGTAAGCGCCGGTGGTGCGCACCCGCTCGGGGATTTGTTCGCGCTCCATGATTGCGATGTTGGTGAGCGCCGCAGCAGACGCCGCCGGGTGGCCCGAATAGGTCATGCCATGCAGGAACATGCCGCCGGGGCCAGAGATCACATCGTGGATTTCATCGGTGACAATGGTCGCCGACATGGGCTGGTAGCCAGAGGTCAGACCCTTGGCCGTGCAGATGATATCGGGCGTCGTGTCAAACACCGCCTCCGAGGCGAAGAAATGGCCGAGGCGACCGAAGGCTGTCACAACCTCATCGGCCACGAATTTGATCTCATTGGCGCGGCAGATGTCCTGCATGCGGCGGTGATAGCCTGCAGGAGCCGCGATAACGCCGCCTGCGCCCTGGATCGGTTCGGCGATGAAGGCGCAGATGTTTTCGGCCCCGAGGTGTTCGATGCTTTGGGTCAGATCCTCGGCCAGAGCATCGAGGAATTCGGCCTCCGTCATGCCATCGCCCTCGCGCCAGTGATGCGGCGCGCGCAGGTGATGCACGAGCTCAGACGCGCAGTGCCATCCCTCAGAGTAGGCCGGTGTGGTCAGCGCCATGGAGAGATGTGTGGAGCCGTGATAGGCGCCGTGCCGCGACAGCACTTTGTTCTTTTCAGGTTTGCCCTTGCGGATGTTGTAGTGGTGCAGCATCCGGATGGCGGTGTCGTTGGCGACAGAGCCGGAGTTGGCAAAATAGACGGCATTGAGATCACCTGGGGCCAGGTCTGCCACCTTTTCGGCCAAGGCTGCCGCGGTAGGATGGGTGAAGTTGTAGAAGGTCGAATAGTAATCGAGCTGCTTGAGCTGATCGGCGATGGCATCGACCATTTCCTGACGGCCATGGCCGATGTTCACACACCAAAGCCCCGCGATGCCGTCGATCATCTTCTGGCCGTCATTGTCGTAGACATAAGCGCCCTCGGCGCGGTTGATCACAGTGCGTGCGCCCTGTTCCTTGAGCGCATTGAGATCGGCGAAGGACTGAATGAGATGCGCGTCCTGCTTGAGGATATCTGTGGTGCTGTTCACGTGGCTTGTCCCGTTGGTGACGGAAAGCTTGGATGCGCGACTTTCCGTGCGTTGCGATAGACTTGGGCACGACGATAGCGGCACTACGGGCGTAAAAAAAGACACCACTTGAGAAGCACTGCTTAGGGCGGGCCTAACGTGCGGATCAGCTGGGTGTCTGCATCAAAGTCAGGCCGTTAATCTGCCCATCTGAATGGGCCGTTTTACAGTGTTCCATAAACGCGCGGATGACATTGACGTTCTCGGCCTCAGGGGCCGTCAGGACGCCCACATTCATGGGGCGCGCGTCGCCCGCCAGGGGCACAAAACGCAGAGGTTTGCCATCTGGGGCGAGATCGTTCAGCGGGCGGATATTGCCGATGGAATAGCCAAAGCCATTGGCGATGAGGCTGCGCATGACGCCCAGATCCTTTGTGCGTTCGGCAATGTTGGGTTTGATCCCGGCGCCGTCGAAAAAGGATAGAAAGTAATCGGCGCTGATGGGCAGATCGAGCAGCACCATGGGGTAGGGGACCAATTCTTCGACATGCACACTCTCGCGTGCGGCCAAGGGATGACCCACATCGAGAATGGCGTAGGGCGGCAGGCTGGCGAAGGGGTGAAAACTCAGGTCGCCGGGCAGGTCGAGATCATAGGTCAGGGCCACGTCAATCTCCGCGCGGCGCAGCTGGCTAAAGATTTCGGATTGATTGAGCTCGGCCTGTCGCACGCGGACATCGGGGTGCTTTTCCTGAAAACTGGCCCTGAGCGGCGGCAGGACGACCTGCGCAAAGGTCAGCATGCACCCGATGGAGAGCGGCCCACGGATCGTCTCTGAGATGTCACCTGCCAGGTTGTTGAGCTGTTCGGCGTCGTTGAGAACTTGCTTGGCCTGCGCCATCATTTGCCGACCAGCAAGCGTTAGAGACAGGCCCTGCGCATGCTGGCGGACAAAGAGCGGCAGGCCAAATTCCTTCTCAAGCTGATTGATCGCGGCAGAAATAGACGGCGAGGACACGTTCACCTTTTCCGAGGCCAACGCGATGCTGCCGCATTCCCCTACGGCAACGAAATATTCCAATTGCCGCAGAGTGAACCTGAGCATGTCTAACCTGCTTGCGCTTTGTATTTGATCCAAGTGGTCTTGAGCGCAGTGTATTTCTCAAGCGAGTGCAAGGAAAGGTCTCGTCCGAAGCCGGACTGTTTCATGCCGCCAAAGGGCGTCTGTGCCGAGAGCGCATCGACGGTGTTCACAGACACGGTGCCGACATTGAGGTTCTCGGATACCCGGCAGGCGCGGCTGAGATTGTCGGTCCAGACCGAGGCCGCAAGCCCGTAGATGGAATCGTTGGCCATGGCCACGGCCTCGTCCTCATGATCGAAGGCAATCACCGAGAGGACGGGCCCGAAGATCTCGTCGCGTGCCAGTGGATTGTCTTGTGTGACGTCATCAAAGATCGTGGGCTGCACGAAGCAGCCTTTGCCATCGACATGCACACGTTTTCCGCCGGTCACGATATTTGCTGAGGAGATGCCTTCCTCCACGAACTGCATGATGCCCTGGGTCTGTGCCTCATCGACGATGGCCCCCATCTTGGAGGCAGGATCGAGCGGATCGCCGGGTTGCGTGGCTTCGGCGCGGGCGATGAGTTTTTCAACGATCGCGTCTTTGATCGAGCGTTCGACGTACAGGCGGGAGTTGGCAGAGCAGACCTCGCCCTGATTGAAGAAGATGCCGAAGGCGGCCATGTCGGCTGCGGCATCGAGGTCTTCGCAATCGGCAAAGATGAGGTTGGGGCTTTTGCCCCCCGTCTCGGGCCAGACCTGCTTCATGTTGGACTTCCCGGAATACTGCATGAACATCTTGCCGATCGCCGTGGATCCGGTGAAGGCGAGGCAATCAACGTCCATGTGTAGGCCAAGCGCTTTGCCAGCGGTTTCTCCGAAGCCTGGAAGCACGTTGAAGACGCCATCTGGCACGCCCGCCTCTGAGGCCAGCTCGGCCAGTCGCAGGGCGGAGAGGGGGGATTGCTCGGCGGGTTTCAGGACGACCGAGTTGCCAGCGGCCAGGGCGGCGGCGGCTTTCCATGTGGCCATATCGAGCGGGAAGTTCCACGGCGTGACCGCGCCCACTACGCCGAGAGGCACGCGTTGCACGAGGGCCAGATCGCCTGGACCGGTAGGGGCAACCTCGTCATAGACCTTATCGATGGCCTCGGCATACCACTGGAAGAAGTGCGCGGATCCTGGGGCGTCGATCGTGGCGGCATCCTTGACCAGTTTGCCCATGTCGAGACTGTCGAGCAGGGCCATTTCTTCGAGATTTTCGCGGATGAGACCGGCCAGCTTCAGCAGCACCTCTTTGCGGTCACCCGGCGCCATGCGCGACCAGTGTCCGGCCTCGAACGCCTTGCGCGCGGCCGCAACAGCGCGGTCCACATCCTCGGCATCGCATTCCGCGCCGGCGGCGAGCACCTCACCCGTGGCGGGATTGATGCTGTCGAATGTCTTGCCGGAGGCGGCGTCAACGAATGTGCCGTCGATGAAGGCCTGATTGCGAAAACTCAGACCTGCAGCGCGGGATTTCCAATCTTCATGGGAATGGTCGAGCATGTCTGATGTCCTCTCTGTTGGCCTTTATTGATCTCCGGGCACACCGTAGGACGGCGCGTCTCTGGGGTCGAGCGCGCGTAGCACGAAAGCGTCAAGCTGGGGATTGAAGATGTCCCACGCGGTGACTACGGCCTCAATTGGACACTCTTCGGTCCAGTCACAGCGCAGATCGGCCACGGGCCAGCTGACTTTATCGACGAGCTTCATGCCTGCTGAATGCACAGGCCCTGCTTCGCCCCCGGCGGCAAGCCCCGCGCGCATAGCTGCTATCAGGCGGTCGCCGAGGTGACCGGATGAGCCCAGAAACCCGTCCACAATAGCTTGGGGGATGGTCTCATTTGCCAATAGGTTGCCGCCCGAGGCGACATTTTCGGCCGAAGCCTGTGTCCAGATGCCAAGGCTGTTTGCGCCGGAATGAATGGCTGTCCGGCCTGCGGCGTCTACGGCCAGCACTTGGCGGTAGTCGGTGAATTTGGCGTTTGCGATGACCTCGGCCACCGCGTCCTCGGCGCTCTCGCCTCGCTCCATGAGATCCAAGGTTGCCGGGCCCAATGTGGGATCCGTTACATTCTGGGAGGCCACTGCGCCTACGCCTGCGCGGGCGTACGAGCAGCGCGCGGCCACGGCGGGAGAGGACGACGAGATCGCCAGCCCGAACATGCCGGTCTCAGCACAGCGGG
>CAKZYL010000220.1 GCA_937884705.1 uncultured Roseovarius sp.
CGCCAGCCCGGGGGGCGGTCTGGCGATCGCGCGGCGGCCGTTGGCCTTGATTCCGCGCGGGAGACTATCACGGCGTGGTGACGAAGACGCCTTGGGAGCTAAGCGCCTCCGTGTAAGGCCCCTGCCCCAGCAGCACGACTTCCTGCCCTAACCAGTAGACTTTAGCAGCGGCCAGTTCGGCACCGACCAGATGGCCTGTGATCGCGGCCGCATCGCCCGCAACCTGCGCGGATCGCAACTGCGCGGCGAGGCGTTCAGGGCGGCTCAGCGTGTCAGAGAGCGCCGTCATGTCGGGTGTCTCTGCCCCGCCAAGATCGGCGATGAGCCGCGGCGTCAGACAGCCCATCATGCTGATCGCCTCACCTGCGCTGACATGGATCCAGTGGTGCACGCCTGCGCCGTCAACCGTCACCACACCGTCCCAGTTCGGCCGCTCCTCGACATAGAAAAGAACACGCGCGCGAAGCTTGGCCGGCAAATACGCGGGCGGTGATTTTTGCAAAAGCGCGCGCATGGCACCCGCCGGGCGGAGTGCGGTGGGCAGGGCGTCGCCCTCCTCCATTCCCGTCAGCTGCGGCTCAGCTGTTGCAAAAGGCCGCTGACATCATAGCCTGCCTTTGCAGCACGCTGTGCGATATCGGTGTCATCCATCGCGCCGTGCTGGGTGATTGCCCAGAGCATCGTGCAGCGCGTGCCAGACCGGCAATAGGCCAGCATCGGGCGCGGCATCTCGTCGAGCGCCTTGCGAAACTCCTCCAGCGCGCCGGGCGTCATCATCCCGCCCACGATGGGCACCCAGGCGACCTCCAGTCCTTCGTGCGCGGCGGCCTTGGCGATCGCATCATACATGGGCTGCTCGGGATCTTCGTGATCGGGGCGGTTGCACAAGATGGATTTGAAGCCCGCGCCTGCGATCTCGCGGACATGGTCCACATCCACCTGCGGGGAGACGGAAAAATCATCGGTCAGTTTGCGGATATCCATGGCACGATTCCTTCTTGCAACGGTTGGCACGATCTACGCCCATTCGCGGGGGAGTTTCAATCACAGCGATGCGTTGACATTCCGCTGGCTGTCCTTTCCACATGACACGCGAAGACGCGAGAGGGGTGAAGGCGATGTGGGAGTTTTGGATCGACCGGGGCGGCACGTTCACCGACATCGTCGCGCTGGATCCGAGAGGTCGCGTGCGCACGCACAAGCTGCTGTCTGAAAACCCTGAACGCTACCGCGATGCCGCCGTGCAGGGGATCCGCGACGTGATGGGAGTGACGGGGGATTTTGACGACCGTTCCATCCGCGCGGTCAAGATGGGCACGACCGTGGCGACCAATGCGCTTTTGGAGCGCAAGGGCGAGCGGGTGCTTTTGGTCATCACGCAAGGTTTCCGCGATCTGTTGAAGATCGGATACCAGACGCGGCCGCGGCTCTTTGATCTGGAGATCGTGCGGCCGGACCTCCTTTACGAACGCGTGGTCGAGATGGACGAGCGTCTGGATGCCGATGGCAAGGTGTTGCAGGCCTTGGACGCGGATGCGGTGCGCGCCGAGCTGCAGGCGGCCTTTGATGACGGGATCGAGGCCGTGGCGATCGCGGGGCTGCATGGGTATCTCAACCCCGTGCATGAAGATGCTGTGGCCGCGCTGGCACGTGAGATCGGGTTTACCCAGGTGTCGACCAGCGCGTCGGTTTCGCGGCTGGCGAAACTGGTGGGGCGCGGGGATACGACCGTGGTCGATGCCTATCTCTCGCCCATTTTGCGACGCTATGTGGAACAGGTGGCGGGCGCGCTCGATCTGGGGCGGGCCTGTGGGCAGCTTCTCTTCATGCAGTCGAATGGCGGGCTGACCGAGGCGCAGGCATTTCAGGGCAAGGATGCGATCCTGTCGGGGCCGGCGGGCGGCATTGTCGGCATGGCGGCCACCGGGGAAGAGGCCGGTTTTGACAAGCTCATCGGCTTCGACATGGGCGGCACGTCCACCGATGTGAGCCACTATGCGGGCGAGTATGAGCGCAGCTTTGAGACCGAAGTGGCGGGCGTGCGGATGCGCGCGCCGATGATGGACATTCACACTGTGGCGGCGGGCGGCGGATCGATCTGCAAGTTCGAGGATGGCCGGTTTCAGGTGGGGCCGGAAAGCGCGGGCGCCGATCCTGGGCCTGCGTGCTATCGCCGGGGCGGGCCGCTGGCGGTGACCGATTGCAACGTCATGCTGGGCAAGCTGAACCCCGCGCATTTCCCGCCCGTGTTCGGACCGGGCGGCGATGAGCCTCTCGATGCCGATATCGTGCGGCAGAAGTTTCAGGCGCTCTCCGAGACTGTCTCGAAAGAGACGGGCGAGGTGCCCCGTTCGCCCGAGGACATGGCCGAGGGCTTCCTGCGCATTGCCGTCGACAACATGGCCAATGCGATCAAGAAAATCTCTGTCCAGCGCGGGCATGATGTGACGCGCTACACGCTGCAATGTTTCGGCGGCGCGGGCGGGCAGCATGCCTGCCTTGTGGCCGATGCCCTGGGCATGACGCGAGTGCTGGTGCATCCTTATGCTGGCGTCTTATCGGCTTATGGCATGGGGCTCGCGCGGATCACCGCGATGCGGGAGGCGCAGTTTGACGGGCCGTTGAGCGATCTGGCGGAGGCGCGGGTGCGGCTGACCGAGATGGCCGCGGATGCGCGGGCGGATGTGGAAGAGCAAGGCGGGCAGGAGATCGCCGAGACGCATAACCTGCACCTGCGCTACGACGGATCGCAGCAGACGCTCAAGACCGCAGCGGTCTCTATCGAGGCGGCAAAGGCGGAATTCGAAGAGCGTCACAAGGCGCGGTTTGGGTTTACCTCTCCGGATCGAGAGATCCTGATCGATATGGTGAGTGTGGAAGTCACCGGATCAAGCGGCGCGGATGCGCGGGCGCAAATGGAAAGCGGCGATGGCGCACCCACGGCCCATGTGCCGTTTTATGCCCACGGTACGTGGCAGGATATTCCGATCTATGATCGCGCGACGCTGGATCCGGCGACGCCGGTCTCTGGCCCTGCGATCATCACCGAGCCCACCGGCACCAACATGGTGGAGCCCGGATGGGCCGCGCGGGTGGACGCCTTGGGCAATCTGGTGATGGACCGGGTTGAGGCGGCCTCAAGGGCGGCGGCGGCGGGGACGCAGGCTGATCCGGTGCTTCTCGAAGTGTTCAACAACCTCTTCATGTCGGTTGCCGATCAGATGGGTCTGACGCTGGAGAACACCTCGCATTCCGTGAACATCAAGGAGCGGCTCGATTTTTCCTGCGCGATCTTTGATGAAATGGGCGATCTGGTGGCCAATGCGCCCCATGTGCCGGTGCATCTGGGCTCGATGTCGGATTCGATCAAAACGGTGATGCGGCTCAATCCGGATGTGGTCGACGGCGACGCGTTCGTGCTGAACTCGCCCTATAATGGCGGCACGCATTTGCCGGATGTGACGGTGGTCACGCCCGTTTTCGTAGAAGGCCGGGCCGTGTTCTGGCTGGGCGCGCGCGGGCATCATGCCGATATCGGCGGGCGCACGCCTGGCTCTGCCCCGCCGGACAGCACGCATATCGAAGAGGAAGGCGTGCTTCTCGACAATGTGAAGCTGGTCGAGGGAGGTCAGCTCCTCGAAGATGAGGCACGTGCGCTTCTGGCCTCCGCCCTTTACCCTTGCCGCAACATTGAACACAACATGGCTGATCTGAAGGCGCAGATCGCGGCCAATGAGACCGGGCGGCAGGAGCTATTGAAGGTGGTCGACACGTTCGGGCTGGATGTCGTGCAGGCCTATATGGGCCATGTGCAGGACAATGCCGAGGAGAGCGTGCGGCGGGTGATCGACCGGCTGCGTGATGGCACTTTCAGCTATCCGATGGACAGTGGGCTGAAGATCGAAGTGGCCGTGTCCGTCGATCGCGAGACACGGACAGCGAAGGTCGATTTCACCGGTACGTCCCCGCAGCATTCGGGCAATTACAATGCGCCCAAATCGATTGCGAGCGCGGTCGTTCTGTATGTGTTTCGCACGATGGTGGGCTCGGACATTCCGCTCAATCAGGGCTGCCTGAAGCCGCTGGAGATCGTGATCCCGGAAGGCTCAATGATCAATCCGGGCTATCCGGCGGCGGTAATTTCGGGGAACACGGAGGTGAGCCAGGCCGCGTGCAATGCGCTTTATGGCGCGCTCGGTGTGATCGCGGGATCTCAGGCGACGATGAACAATTTCGTGTGGGGCAACGAGGATTTCCAGAACTACGAGACCATCGCGGGCGGCACGGGTGCGGGGCCCGGGTTCAACGGCTGCGACGCGGTGCAAAGCCACATGACCAACACGCGGATGACCGATCCGGAGATCCTGGAAAAACGCTTCCCGGTGCGGCTTGAGACGTTTTCCATTCGCGATGGATCGGGCGGCAAAGGGCGGTGGCGCGGCGGCAATGGCCTGACGCGGCGGCTGCGGTTCCTGGAGCCGGTGACCGTGACCACGCTCAGCAATCACCGCATCGTGCCGCCCTTTGGCGGAGATGGCGCTGCGCCCGGTGAGGTAGGGCGTAACTGGGCCGAGCTGCCCGACGGCACCCATCGCGCGATGGGCGGGAATGATGAGATCGACCTGCCCGAGGGGGCTGTTTTCGGCATGGATACGCCGGGCGGAGGTGGTTGGTCGAAGGCATAAAGCGAGACCGGGCGGATCAATTTTGAATGTCGGATCTGCAAACGACACGGGCTTTGGAACGGCTAGGGTGATTGTTAGGTTGACCCTTGGCGAAGATTGATACTTTTAGATTTTAGTGATACTGCCTACGGGTGCTTAGGAGGCGCATCCAACCTGCGGAAAGGACTGAGTCCACTCCTTAAACGAGACTGTTCATACGAACTGACCTTTGGCGAACGATGCAGGTAACCCGCCAATGAAAGGAAAGTTCCATGCCGACCAAACGGCTTCCAAACTCCGCCAACTTGGACCACCTGAAACATCAGGCGAAAGACCTCCTGCGCGATTTTCGACATGGACGCATGTCAGCGTTTCAGCGTTTGCGAGAGTTTCACCCTTTGTTTGCAAGCGTCTCAGACGACAGCATGCAAAAGCAGACATGTGCGCTTAGTGATGCCCAGCTTTCTATCGCAAGGGAGTACGGCTACGCATCATGGACGCGTCTTAAGGCCGTGATCGCAGAGCGTCATCACGAGCAATTGGCACTTTCACATAATGATCGCTTGCCCAATGGTCCGTTCAAACAAGCCTTGGATTTCATGGACGCGGGGGACGAGGCCCGCTTGTCAGCGCATCTCGCCCGGCACGCGGATCTTGTGCATGAGAGAGCGTTTTTTGAGGGCGGCAATTACTTTCAAAACCCGACTTTGCTGGAATTTTTGCCCCAGAACCCGACCAGAAACGGGATCATGCCGGAAAATGCTCTGGCGATTGCCAAAATACTCTTGGAAGCAGGCGCAAAACATAACCAAACCGCATTGAATGAAACCCTGATGTTGGCCGCATCGGGTCGCGTGTGCCGCGAGGCCGGTCTTCAAACGGCTCTACTGCAGCTTCTATGCGAACATGGCGCTGACCCAGCCGCCGGAATGCAAAGCGCTCTGGCCCATGAAGAATTCGCAGCCGTTCGAACACTTATATCGCGCGGAGCACCTCTGGACTTGGCGACCGCGGCAACGTTGGATGAACGGGATGCCTTGAAACAAATGCTGCCCGAAGCAAGCGAGCCAGACTTGCAACTTGCCTTATCATTGGCGGCGAGTGCTGGGCGCGCGGAGGTTGTTCAAATCCTCTTGTCCTCGGGCGCCGAACCTAATCGCTACAATCCGCCGGGAGGGCACAGCCACTGCACGCCTCTTCATTCTGCCGTCGCAAATAATCGCCTAGAGACCGTCGTGGTCCTGGTGGAAGGCGGTGCCGACCTTAACATGACAGACATTCACCACTCGGCAACTGCCTTGGACTGGGCGTTGCATTTGAAACATCAAGAGATCGCAACCTACCTTGGTGCCTTGGATTAAGTGGACATGCGCACCACGCGCAGTGTCCGGTGGTTTTGGCTCAGACGTGCCATCCGCTGCGGATTGTTCCAACGATCCGTCTGCGGAGGCCGTGCGCCTATGGGACATCGCGTCAAATGTCCGCTTCTGCTTTTGGCGGTCGGGATCTGATGTATTGAAATGGCCAAATTGACCTTCGCAAGGGCATATGGATCAAAGGGGGCACTTCCAGAACGTTGAGGTTGTTCGCGGCCTTGTCGGGTGGGCGTTATCCGACGGAAACCGGTCTGCCTGATTGCAAAGTTGCCTTTTGCAGCCAGACTTTCGTATGTTGTTGGTGAACATCGACGTTAAATCCGTTTTCGAAACCGAATGTCACCGCCGCCATAAGACAGCTTAAAGCCGTTTGAGGGCTCGTGTAAAAGGAGGTTGGACCGATGATCGCGGCAGCAGCACTCAAGACACTCGCAGTTGGACTCCCAATCGCAGTCACTGCTCCTGTCGTCGCCGTAGCGGCGGATGTCAAGGGCGCGACGGGTTCGGTATCGGTGGATGTCGTCGCGATTTTCGATGCGACCTGTGGGTCTGGACGGACGCATGCGGCAAGCTTGCGGGAGAGCTTTGAGGCGCAGGGCTTCACCACGGATTGGCACGATGACACATACGGTTACTTTACCCACGCGGGCGTGACAGCGAATTATCACATCTATCCGGGCAGCTGGACCTGCTTTGTCTCCTCTCAAAGCGCGGCTGGCCCTGACCTCTGCGAAACCATGTCAGCGCATGGGACGCAAGGACATGCCCGGCTGCCGGATGGCACCTGTGTCGTCGCGATACCCGAGCATGGGCTGACTGTTGTGGTGCGCGATATCTGTCCGGATTCGTCGCACGGAGCGTGCACTTGGGTGCAAGCCACGCGGACGGCAGATCGGGAATGCTACGCCGCTGAGGATGTTGATGTGGCGTCTTTAACCCGAAGTTTCGTAACCGCAAACTAGGATGCCTTGACCAAGTGTCAGCTTGGTAAAGAAACAGCTCGACAGAGACTTTTGTTTGAGTGTTTGGACGGCCAACAAAGCCGCTTTTCGCGTAAAATCGAAGGACGGACAGCTTTGTGGACATGACGGTTGAATTCGTGGCGCGATCCGTTAGGGGTCCGTCGACACGAAATTCTTGAACGAGCAATCCAATGGCTGAGAAGCATATTTGCCTGATGGGTGACTCTATCTTTGACAATGATGGGTACATTCCAGGCGAACCTGGCGTGATCGAACAGATGCGCCGTTCAATTCCAAAAAACTGGACGGCGTTCAAGGTCGCTGTTGATGGCGACTGCATTGAGGACATCCCAAACCAGCTTGAGAAAGTGCCGGCGCAGATCACGGATATTGTCGTGAGTATCGGTGGAAATGATCTCATGAAATTCCGTCATCTGCTCGCACGGGTTGCTGAAGGAGAACAGCTTGAGGACGTGATCGCATCACCGCTCGCGGATTTTGAGATTGCGTATGGTTGGATGTTGGACAGTGTTGCCGCACATGGCCCCAAAGTAACCGCCTGCACGATTTACACGGCCATTCCTTTTGCAGAGCCGGAAATGAGGGATCACGCACCGTCTGCGATTGGCGCGTTTAATGCGATCATCTTGCGTCTCGCGGAGGCTCGCGGCCTATCGGTGATCCGACTGGACCTGGCTTGCACAGAGAACGATGATTTCTCGGACATGTCTCCCATTGAGCCGTCCTCGAAAGGTGGCCAAAAGATCGTGGATGCAATTCTTCAGACGCTTGGGCAAGGCTGAACGCGGCCTTTGACAGCTTCGAATTTAGGCTTCTTGCAAATGCTCGCGCGCGGCTTGGGACGTGACGCTATCGGAGAGCACTGGCCTTGTTCGGGATGTGGCGGTTCTTGCTCTTGGCAGCCATTTTCGGGATTGGTCTTGCAGCCCCGCGGGCTTTGCATCTGTTTGGACGCCTCCGGAGGGGGTATTCTTGGCCAGATGAAACACCGGGCTGCGACCGCTATCCTCTACCAGCGATTGAGGGCCGTTTCGTCTTCGTCTTTGGCGGCGACCCAGTCTGACCCGTCTGAGGTCTTTTCCTTTTTCCAAAAGGGCGCGCGGGACTTGAGATAGTCCATCAAGAAATCGGCGGCCTCAAAGGCGCTCGCGCGGTGGGGGGCGGCGGTGGCGACCATCATGATGAGGTCATCGGGCGTCAGCGGGCCGTGGCGGTGGATGATCAGGACATCGCCCAGGGCAAAGCGATCCGTGGCGTCTTGGGCGATCTGCGTGAGCGCGGCTTCGGTCATGCCGGGGTAGTGTTCGATCTCCATCACGTCGAGGCCGCCAGCCACGTCGCGCACCACGCCGGTGAAGGTCACGATCGCACCCATGCCCGTTTGGCGGGCGGCGAATGCATTGGCCTCTTGGCCCAGATCGAAGGGCGCGGATTGAACGCGGATGTCCACCCTTCAGCCGCCTGTCATAGGCGGAAAGAAAGCCACCTCTCGGGCATTTTCCAGCGGGGCGTCAAAATCCGTCAGCTCTTGGTTCACAGCGACGCGCAAGGAGGAGAGATCGGCGAAGGCGGCCTCGTAACGCACCTCGCGCGCGCGCAATTCTTCGACGAGATCCATGACCGTCGCGGCCTGCGTCTCGACCACGTCTTTGGGGCGACCAATCCGCTCGCGGACCCAGGCAAAATAGAGCACGTCCATGAGATCAATCCTTTAGATAAGGCACAGATTTACGTAAGTAATCATAGCCGCTGATCAAGGTCAGCGCGGCCGCGATCCAAAGCATCCAAAGACCGATGCGACCAGACCAGATCATGCCGTCGAGTTTCCACTGGAGACCTTGGAGGTCTTCCACGGCCCCTGTCAAGATCGCATCCACCATGGCCTGATCCATGCCGTCCGTGCTTGCGATGAGATAGTGTTCAAAGGTGCCTTGTGCGAAGAGAAACGCAATGGCGACCATCTGGGTCGTGGTCTTCCATTTGGCAATGTAGGTGCTTTTGAGGGTGCCCGCGGTGTCGCCCAGATACTCCCGCAGGCCCGATACAAACACCTCGCGGAAGAGGATCACGGTGGCGGGCAGAACAAGCCAGGGCGTCCAGCTGCTGGACGAATATCCCACGATCACCATGAGCGCGATGACGACCATGGCCTTGTCGGCGATGGGATCGAGCATGGTGCCCAGTTTGGTGGTCTGCTTCCAGGCGCGGGCGAGATAGCCATCGGCCCAATCGGTGAGAGCGGCAGAGACGAAGAGCACGAGGGCGAACCAATCGGCCCAGGGACGCGTGAAGTAAAGAAACATCACGGCCACGGCGGGCGCTGCGAGCAGGCGCAGGATCGTGAGTATATTTGGGATCGTCCAGGTCATTTGGAGTGTCTAGCCCGGAACGCAGGCGGGGGGAAGATGGCCGGTTCTTTGGCTGTTAAAGAATAAAATGGCCAAACGCGACCAAACTTTGCAGAGGTTTTGCACTGCAGGTCATCGTCTGTTTGGACTTTGTAAGACGCGCGGACGAGATGTCCCCTTTGCGGACAAA
>CAKZYL010000221.1 GCA_937884705.1 uncultured Roseovarius sp.
CGAGATCTTCGGCTTGCAGTTTTACAGCCATGCGGAAACGCCGGGCCTCGGTGCGGAAGTTGATAACCCCCGCTGGAAGTCGCAGTGGAACGGCAAACGGCTTGCGGATGATGAGGGCAACCTTGCAATCACAGTGGCCAAGTCAGCACCGCCACAAGGCGAAGACTATCACATCGATGCCTTGGCAGGTGCCACGCTGACAACAGTGGGTGTTGATAACCTCGTCAAGTTTTGGATGGGGGAAGATGGCTACACACCGTTTCTCGACAACCTGAAGACAGGAGGGATCTAAATGGCCCAGACCTATCGAAAAATGCTGGTTGATCCCATGGTCGACAACAACCCGATCACACTTCAGGTGCTCGGGATTTGTTCGGCCCTCGCGGTGACATCCTCACTGCAAGTCTCGTTTGTCATGGCACTCGCCGTGATCTTCGTCACGGGCTTTTCGTCGATGTTCATCTCGATGATCCGAAGTCAGATCCCCGGATCGATCCGGATCATCGTGCAGATGGTCATCATCGCGAGCCTCGTCATCATGGTGGATCAGATCCTCAAAGCCTACGCATATGAGATTTCCAAAACCCTTTCGGTCTTTGTGGGATTGATCATCACCAACTGCATCGTAATGGGGCGCGCAGAGGCGTTTGCCATGAAGAACCCGCCCTTTGCCAGCTTCGTCGATGGGGTCGGCAACGGTATGGGATACGGCCTGATCCTGATGCTTGTGGCTGTTATCCGAGAGCTCTTTGGCTCAGGCAGCTTGTTTGGCTTTACCCTGTTGCAGACGGTCAACAATGGCGGATGGTACGTGCCAAACGGCATGCTTCTTCTGCCGCCATCGGCCTTCTTTATCATTGGTCTGATCATCTGGGCGTTTCGCTCCTGGAAGCCCGAACAGGTGGAAGAGCGTGAATACAAGATCCAGACGGTTGAGGCGCACTGATGGAAGAGCTGCTCTCACTTGCGGTTAAGGCGATCTTCGTCGAAAACCTCGCGCTGTCGTTCTTCCTCGGCATGTGTACCTTCATCGCGGTCTCCAAAAAGATCGCGACGGCCATTGGTCTGGGTATCTCGGTGATGATCGTGCAGTCGATCACGGTGCCGGCCAACAACATGATCCTGGGATATCTTCTGGCGCCGGGCGCGCTTGCCTGGGCCGGGTTCCCGGATGTGGATCTCACCTTCCTAGGTCTCATCTCCTACATCGGGGTGATCGCCGCCCTGGTGCAGATCCTCGAGATGGTTCTCGATAAGTACTTCCCGCCGCTTTACAACGCTCTGGGCGTCTTCCTTCCACTGATCACGGTGAACTGCGCCATTTTGGGTGGCTCACTTTTCATGGTGGAGCGGGATTACAATTTCGCAGAATCGGTCACATATGGTGTGTCATCCGGCTTTGGCTGGGCGCTTGCCATTACTGCGATGGCCGGTGTGCGTGAAAAACTAAAGTATTCTGACATTCCCGATGGTCTTCAGGGCCTAGGCATCACATTCATCACGGCGGGCCTGATGGCCCTGGCCTTCATGTCATTCTCTGGCGTGAAACTTTAAGGAGGCAAAGACGTGGCGACGTTCAGTCTTGGTATTTTGCTCTTCACACTGATCGTGATCGCGTTGGTCACGATTATCCTGATGGCCCGGTCCCGGCTGGTGTCTTCGGGCAACGTGGAGATAGAAATCAACGGTGAAAAGACAATTTCCGTGCCTGCCGGTGGCAAGCTCTTGCAAACGCTGGCCGAACAAAAATTGTTTGTGCCGTCTGCTTGCGGTGGTGGCGGCACTTGCGCACAGTGCAAAGTGAAAATCCATGAGGGCGGCGGATCTATCCTGCCGACCGAGGAAAGTCACATCACCAAGCGTGAAGCCGCATGCGGCGATCGCCTGTCCTGTCAGGTGGCTGTGAAGCAGGACATGAAGATCGAAGTGCCTGAAGAGGTCTTCGGCGTGAAAAAGTGGGAGTGCACTGTGCGTTCCAACGAAAACGTGGCGACCTTCATCAAAAACCTGGTTCTGGAATTGCCCGAAGGCGAGGATGTGAACTTCCGCGCTGGCGGATACATTCAGATCGAAGCGCCTTCGCACGCGCTGAGCTACACCGATTTCGACGTACAGGAAGAGTATCGCGAGGACTGGGACAAGTTTAACCTGTGGCAGTACAAATCCGTTGTGCCCGAGGCGATTGAGCGCGCCTACTCCATGGCGAACTACCCTGAGGAAAAAGGCTTGATCATGCTCAATGTCCGTGTGGCGTCTCCGCCTCCTGGGTCTCAGGGCATACCGCCCGGCCAGATGTCGAGCTACATCTTCAACCTGAAGCCGGGTGACAAGGTCACGATCTCTGGTCCATTTGGCGAATTCTTTGCTCGGGAAACCGAGAAGGAAATGGTTTTCATCGGCGGCGGTGCTGGCATGGCGCCCATGCGCAGCCACATCTTTGACCAGCTCAAGCGCCTGAAAAACCGCGATCGGAAGATCACGTTCTGGTATGGCGCACGGTCGAAGAAAGAGATGTTCTTTGTCGAAGACTTTGACGAATTGGCCGAGGAGTTCGACAATTTCACCTGGCATGTGGCTCTGTCAGACGCGATGCCCGAGGACGATTGGAGCGGCTACACCGGCTTCATCCACAACGTCCTTCATGACGAGTATCTGAAGGATCACACCGCACCCGAAGACTGCGAATACTACATGTGCGGCCCGCCCATCATGAACCAGTCTTGTACCAACATGCTCCTTGATCTGGGCGTGGACCGAGAAGACATCATGCTGGACGATTTCGGCGGATAAGATCAAAGAAACGGGGCCTCAGTGGCCCCGTTTTCCTTTGGCTCTTTTCTTTCTCCGGGTCAGGACTCGCCCGTTGCGTTCTCTGCAAATGCGCGAAATGCGGCGATTTCACCGGGATCTGGAGCGACTCCTGTGAACCCTTTCAGATAGCTTTCCACCCGACCCAGCCGTTCTGACATGCTTTCGCGCACATCAAGCGCGTGATAGCCAAGCTGCATGAAGTAGAGAATGCGCGCGCGCGCATCGGCATCCTCTGCACCATATCCATGCCTTTCAAACATCGCGATGATTGCTGCCAGACGCGTTTTGTCCGCTTCATCAATGAGCCTCCTGACAGAGGGATCGCGGCGCGCCCATTCGCGCACGGCAAAGTCGAGACCACGATCAAAGAGCTTGGGGTCAACAAAGCAGGTGAAGAAATTGCACACCGCTTGCGTGATCGTGTCTGCCGGTGCGGCACATCGATCCACAACGGTGCGCGTGTTTCGCGCCTCCCAGCCCGCCAGCAAGTGATCCAGCAGGTCCTGCCTATTGGTGAAATACCAGTAAAAGCTCGACCGCGAGACTTTGAGCTGCCGGCTGAGCGTGAGCACTTTTACGTCTGCCACGCCCGCTGTGACCAGCACATCGCGCGCCGCATTGAGCCAATCCGCGCGCGTCGCCTTGATCTGACTGCTAACTTCACTGCTGATCTCTGCGCCGTCCATGGGTCAGCCGCGCATTGCCATGCCATGGGCGTCATAAGGCGAAGGGGCAATCACTTGCGCTGCACATTCCGCGCCCACGATATGGACTTGCAGGTCTTTGCCTTCGTCGGCGACAGAGGCGTCGACCATGGCCATGGCCAATGACTTGCCGACTGTGTGGCCGTACCCGCCCGATGTGACGAAGCCCACGAGATCGCCGTTGTTCCATACGGGCTCAAACCCGCTGGCATCGGCATCATCGCTTTGCACTTCCAATGTCACGACGCGGCGGGACGGGCCATTGCTGTCACGCTCGGCCATCGCGGCGTCGCGACCGACGAAATCGGCCTTGCCCCAGTCAATCCAGCGATCCATTCCGGTTTCCCCTGCGGTGTAGCCCTGGGTGAATTCCGCGTTCCATATGCCGAAGCTCTTTTCTAAGCGCAGGCTCAGCATCGCGTTAAAGCCAAATTCGCGCAGACCGAACTCTTCTCCGGCCGCCAGTAGCGTTTTGCGCAGGCCGATATGTTCTGCGGCAGAGCAGTGAATTTCAAAACCCATTTCGCCCGTGACCGACAAGCGCCCGACCTTCACGCGATACATGCCGATATCGAACGTGCCGCAGCCCATGAAGGGCAGATCCGCAATCGGCCCGTCGGTGAGCTTTTCCAGCACTTTGCGGCTGTTGGGGCCCGCGATGCCGAAGCCCACGATGGTGTCGGAGATGTCTTTGACATGCACGCCATCATCCATGCGGTCGGCAAACCATCGCATATGCCATTCGCGCAGGTAGTAGCTGCCCATGATCCACCAGG
This sequence comes from uncultured Roseovarius sp., assembly GCA_937884705.1. GTDB lineage: Bacteria > Pseudomonadota > Alphaproteobacteria > Rhodobacterales > Rhodobacteraceae > Roseovarius. The sequence goes on from CAKZYL010000221.1 coordinate 4,292, forward strand.
TTCCGTTACCCCAGTTGAAGATGGTGAGATCCCCCTTGAGCTTGCCCTCTGGCGACAGCATGGGCGCCAATCGGGCGCGGCCGGGGGCGGGGAGTTTGGAGGCCATAATGCGATCGAGCCAAGCTTCGGCGCCTGCACCGGTCACTTCGAAACGGGAAAACCCTGAAATGTCGACCATCCCGGCGGCTTCGCGCACCGCTTTGCATTCGGCGGCCACGATGTCGAATGCGTTGGAGCGTTTGAGTGTCGGGGTCTCTTCGAATTCTGGCGTGGGGGCGAAGTAGAGCGGCACTTCGAGGCCCCAGCTTGCGCCCCACTGACATCCGGCTGCTGTCATGTCGGAATAGGCGGGCGCCATTTTGGCTGGTCGGCCCGCGGGGAGTTGCTCGTTGGGATAAGTCATCACGAAACGACGGGTGTAGAACTGGCCGGTGGTTTCCTTGATGAATTGCTTGTTTTCGGCGAAGGGTCCGTAGCGGGCGACGTCCATGCCGTAGACATCCGCCTCTGGTTCACCATGGATCATCCATTCCGCCAGCGATTTGCCCACACCGCCGCCCTGCAGGAAGCCCGCCATCACCGCGCAGGCGCACCAATAGCCCGGCTTGCCGCGGACTGGGCCCACGAGCGGGTTGCCGTCCGGGGAGAAGGTGAACGCGCCGTTGACCCAGGTTTTGATGCCGACCTCTTGCAGCACGGGATAGCGCTCAAAGCCAAGGGTGAGTTCGTTTTCAATGCGGTCCGGGTCTTCTTGCTGAAGCTCAAAGCCGTACTCCCATGGCGCGCCGTCCATCATCCAGTGTTCATGGTCGATCTCGTAGATGCCCAGAAGCATGCCCTTCTGGTCTTGGCGCGTGTAGGTGAAGCCTTCGAGGTCAACCGTGAGCGGGATCTCTTTGTCGAGACCTTCCAACTCCGGGATCGTGTCCGTGATCAGGTAGTGGTGGTTGAGCGGCGAGACCGGCAGTTCGATCCCTGCCATGCGGCCCACTTGCTTGGCCCAGAGGCCGCCTGCGTTGACCACATGCTCACAGTCAATGGTGCCTTTCTCGGTGACGACTTTCCAGCCGTTTGGTGTCTGATGCAGTTCCAGCACGCGGTTGTGTTCGATCACCGTGGCCCCGTGTTTCTTTGCGGCGCCCGCGTAGGCCTGAACGGTTCCCGTCGTGTCAATGTAGCCTTCTCGGTCGGCCCACATGCCACCCAGAATGCCGTGGGTGGACATGATCGGGTTGAGCTGGCCCGCTTCCTCGGGGGTGATCAGATGAACGTCATTGATGCCGATGGATTGGAATGTGCGGTAGGCCGACTGGAGCCATTCCCACCGGTCTGGTGTGCCTGCCAGGGTCATGCCGCCTGTCATGTGCATGCCGACGGATTGGCCCGACTCTCTTTCGATCTCACTGAGAAGGTCGATGGTATAGGCCTGCAGGGAGGCGATGTTGGGGTCGGCATTCAAGGCATGGAAACCACCTGCAGCGTGCCAACTGGATCCGGCTGTCAGGATACTTCGTTCGATAAGGCAGACATCATCCCAACCGAATTTGGCCAGGTGATAAAGCACTGAGGCGCCGACGACGCCCCCTCCGATGACAACGACGCGGTAGTGAGATTTCATGACGGTCTCCCTGAATTGGCAGTCTCTGTACACAAGTGTCTAATGGCACGCTAGCGAGAGGGAATGCGCAAATCAATCCTTTGTTTGCGAAGGGCCGCTCGCCGCTCCCTTTCGGGCGCGTCTCGCTTGGATTTGGTTCTCTAGGACAGGTGCTTTGCGGCATCGCTAAGAGCGTGCCAAAGCGCTTCATCATGGGCGGATGCGACATGCAGGCGGAATGTAGTGTCATCGCGAAACCGATAGAGGGAAACGCCCAAACCGAAACAGAGGCGCGCCGTGGACCGCGAAGGTATCTTTGGGTCGAGCTCTGTGCCCCGACGCAGAAGGCTCAGGGCATTTTCTCCAGTGAGTTCTACCTGCGCATAGGCATCCGAGACGTCAGATATCGCGAGAGACTCTGTGTTATCCCATCCATCTGTGCGGGCGGGTCCGTTCACCTCCATGACCCGGTCGCGGCGCAGGACAACGGCCAGGCTGTCGCTGGTGACCACATCCGGCCATGCGACCAAAGGCAGCTTTGTTTGATGCAGCGCACGGCGGCCAGAGAGAAGGGTAAGCTGCGAGACATGCAGTTTCTTGACGCTCAGCCCAGGAGCTTCAATCACGTCGCCTGGGTCACGCGGGGCTGGCCATCTTTTGCTGTCGTCACGCATGGAGCCGTTTTCCATCTGGGTCGAAGAAAACGGGCGAGGAAATTACGGCTTCTCGCGTTTCTCCAAGGTGCCAGACATTCACCGTCTCACCCATGCGTGATGCGCCTTTTTCTACCAGGGCAAGGGCGATTGGGCGCTCCAGCGTCGGGCTGACATAGCTAGAGGTGACATAGCCCAAGGATCGCTGCCGGATGGCGCCGACGACCACATGCGCCCCTATGGGTAGCATTGCGTCGCCTGCTGAAACGGAAAGACCGACAAGCTGTTTGCGATCTGGGTCATTGGCCACGGCCATGTGCAAGCTGCGATCTCCGACGAAGGCCGTCGATTTCTTATCGCGTGGGGCGGTGAAGCCCAAATCGTGAGGCATCGTTTCACCATCGGTGTCCTTGCCGATCATGATGTAGCCTTTTTCGGCGCGCATCACGGCCATGGCTTCTAGGCCAAGTGGCCCCGCGCCGAGGGGTGTGCCCGCCTTCATCAGGGCCTGCCATAGGTCTTGCGCCCTTGACCGGCGGATTGAGACCTCAAAGCTGAGATCGCCGGAAAAGCTGACCCGGGCGATACGAACCGGCGTGTCCTGCCAGATGGTTTCCAAGAAACTCATATGGGGCGGGGCATCTTTGCTGATATCGGTCTGAAGATCCAACGCGGCCATAATGTCTCGGGCGATTGGGCCCGTGACGGTGATCGTCGCCCAGTGCTGCGTCGTGTCATGGACGAAGATGCGATCAGGGTCGTTGCCGTCTTGTCGCCAGGCCTCAAGATGCGTGCGGACACCGTCCACATGGCTGGACGAGCAGGATATCAGGAAGCGCTCCGGGCCAAGCCGCGCGACCACACCGTCGTCATACACAACGCCACCTTCGGAGAGCATGAAGCCATAGCGGATCCGACCAGGCGCCAGGGTCGTGATCGTGTTGTAATAGATGAAATTGACAAAGGCCTCGGCGTCCGGGCCCATGACTTCGATCTTGCCCAAGGGAGAGGCGTCAAAGATGCCGGCCGAGGCGCGCGCCATGCGGACCTCATCGGGAACACGCGCCGCCATGCCGCCGGTGCCATACCAAGCGGGCCTGAGCCACCCGCCATATTCCCCGAGGGCCGCACCGGCCGCGCGATGCTCTGCCTCGAGTGCCAATCGTTTGACCGGATGCCAGTGTTTGCTTTTGTGATGGCCGTGATAGATCTCGATCGGTACCGGGACGAAGGGCGGGCGGAACGTGGTTGTCCCAACCTCTGGGATCAGGCGGTTCTGGATCGTGGCCATGGCCGCCAGCCCCGCCATATTTGACGTCTTGCCCTGATCGCTGGCCATGCCAAGCGTTGTGTAGCGTTTGAGATGCTCAACCGAGACGTAGTTTTCCCGCGCGGCCAGTTCGATATCCTTGAGGGTGACATCATGCTGAAAATCGATCCATTGGCGACCCTCGCTGCCGGGAGAAGGCCAAAGCGGCGTGAGGTGATATTGCGTCTCTGCACGTTCAGAAGGATCGCCTTTGCCAACGGTGCGCGCTTCCTCAAGCGCGGGCTCCATCTCGAAAGTGCCGTTGGCCGCGCCAACCGCGACCATGTTCACGGGATTGCTGTCTGGCAGGAAGGCCTGGCGCGCGTCGCACCACGTGAGCTTGCCGCCCGCGTGGCGCCAGAGATGAACGAGCGGCGTTTGTCCCCCTGAGGCGAGGATTGTGTCTACAGGATGGGTCCGATCATGTTGCGTCAAAGCCACCGGGGTTTTCAATCCGATCGCCTTTATAGGGCCAACCGTGGGGGCGATCCGTGTGATCTCTGCGCCTGCGGCAGACAGCATGGCTTCCGCCGCATCGGCATAGGAGTTGTTGGAGACCAGTGTGATTTGTCGCCCCACCAAAACCTTATGCTGTGCAAGATACGTGCAGGCGCCGGTGACAGACATGATGCCGGGGCGGTCGTTGTTGGTAAAGGTGATGGGCCGGTCTAGGGCGCCGGTCGCTAGAACGATCCGATTCGCGCGCATCCGGCGGAGGCGAGGTGCCGTGCCGAAGGAGCCATTCTCGATGATGGCGACCAGTTGGTGGTCATAAATTCCGTAGGCCGTGGCGTGGGTGAAAATACGTCCGCCTGCCTCCGTAATGGCCTGTGCGTGTGCCGCAACCCACTCCGTCGGCGCGTGGCCTTCGATGGTTTGCTCAAGGAGTGCGCCGCCGCCGAGGGACTTGTGATCCTCAACCAGGCACGCATTCAGGCCCGCCTCTGCTGCGGCGCGCGCGGCTGCGAGCCCTGCGGGGCCACCGCCAATGATCAAGACCTCGCAACTGTCGTGGATTTGGTCTGCGCTGTACCCGTCAAGCACTTTATCCGTCACATGGCCAAGCCCCGCCATCTTTCGAATGGCAGGCTCAAAGAGGTGCCAATTTGGCCAGATGAACGTCTTGTAGTAGAAGCCCGCGCCGAGCCAGCGGTGAAAGAGGTCGAGGCCGCCTTTGATATCAAAGGCCGCGGACGGGTAGGCGTTGACGGCTTTGGCATTCATGCCGTTTTCAAGATAGGTGGTGGTGGCCGGGCAATTGGGCAGCTCCACAGCGCCCTTGCGCACCGTCATGATCGCATTGGGGTCATCGACCCAAGCACTCCATGGGCCACGCGGGCGGTGATACTTGAAACTGCGGCCCATAACGCGCACGCCGTTGGCCAAAAGCGCCGAGGCCAGCGTGTCCCCCTCCATGCCGGTGTAGGGTTTACCGTCAAAGGTGAACTTCAGCGGTGCGCCAGATGCGCCCGAGACGCGGTGCGAAGTCATGCCGCGTCCTTTCTCAAAGCGATGGATCCGATCACTTCCATCGTCACGCTGTCGCGTTCCAGTATGAACAGCTCGCCGCAGGTCAGGTGCATCCACACCTCGCGCACGGCGCCTTTGTCATTGCGGATGGAATGCAGGTAGCGGGCCCAATCTTCGTCGCTGATCTTTTGCGTGGTGTCGGGGCGTTCTTTTCCCGCCTCGGCAATGAAGAGGAACTCGCGTTCGTCGCGCCATCCGCAAAACGGGCAGGGGAAAAGCTGCATCCGGTCCTCCTAATGCGCGATGCCAGAGGCCGCGCTTTCGTCGACAAGGCGGCCAGAGATGAAGCGGGTCAGGTCAAAGGGCCGACTGACATTATGATGGGTGCCGGTGGCCATGACATGGGCCAGAAGGTATCCGCCCACCGGGATCGCCTTGAAGCCGCCCGTGCCCCACCCGCAATTGACATAGAGCCCATCCACACCCGAAGGCCCGATGATGGGCGAGCTATCCGGCGTGACGTCTACGATCCCGCCCCAATGGCGCAGAAGCTTCACCTTGGCGAGTGATGGCATCATCTCGGCCAGACCGCTGAGCACCGCCTCTTGCATTGGGAGGTTGCCGCGTTGGCCGTAAGATGGCACGCGATCCAAGCCACCGCCGATCACCAGGCCGCCCTTGTCAGATTGGCTGACATAGGTGCCAAAAGGCGGGCAAAGGACCACCGTTTTGAGCACGGGTTTGAGCGGTTCAGAGACAAAAGCCTGCAGCGCATAGGACTCGATGGGCAGCTCGAACCCGGCCATTTTCGCAATCGTCGAGGAATGCCCGGCGGCAGCCGCGCCAACCATGCTTGCGCGAACCTCACCCAGGGATGTGACAACGCCGGCGCAGCGCCCGCCTTCGAGGATCACGTCCGTCACTTCGCAGTTCTGGATGATGTCTACGCCCAGCTGATCTGCCGCGCGGGCAAAGCCCCACGCCACCGCGTCATGTCGTCCGGTGCCTGCGCGCTTCTGCAAGACGCCGCCATGGATGGGATAGCGCATGTCGGATCGCGTGTTCAGCGCTGGTTCCGCGCGTTTGACCTGTTTGGCATCGAGAAACTCCGCGTCGACGCCATTCAAGTGCATGGCGTTCACCTGCCGCGCAGCCATTTCCATCTCCGGCTCTGAATGTGCCGTGACGATCATACCGCGCTGCGAGAACATGATGTTGTAGTTGAGGTCTTTTGACAGGCCCTCATAGAGCCGCACCGACATGTCATAAAGATCAGCGCTTTCGGGGTAGAAGTAGTTGGATCGAATAACAGTGGTGTTGCGGCCCGTGTTGCCGCCGCCAAGCCAGCCCTTCTCAATCACGGCGACATTGGTGATCTTGTGGTTCTTTGCCAGGTAGTAGGCCGTCGCCAGCCCGTGCCCACCGCCGCCGACGATAACCGCGTCATATTCAGGCTTCAGTTTCGGCGTGCGCCACGCTTGTGCCCAGCCTTTGTGGCCGCGCAATCCTTCTTTGAACAGCTTCCATCCAGAGTAGCGTGTCATCAAGCGTCTCAACGTTGTCTAGACACAACTGTACAGAGCCGTTCAAGCCTGTAAAGCGGGTTGTTGGTGTGAAAGTATCTTTTCTTGGTGTGACCTGCGTCTGAATGTGCGTTGTCTAAGACCCAGACAGCCAGTCAAACACCAGCCGCGCCTGATCGGAGCTTTCGTTGTGCTGCGCAATGTAAAAGTCCAAAGGAGAGGGTAACGCATCCGGCAAAAGCCTTACCAACCGACCTGACGCCACAAGGTCTGCGGTCAGACCGTCCCATCCCAAAACCGCTCCCATGCCGTCGCGCGCCGCCTGCAGGGCGATCACGTAGTTGTTGACGCGATGCGACATCTGCAGAGGCCCATGATAGCCCAAGGATCCCGCCCATTCTTCCCAACTCGTCCAATTGTTTTCCGCCATCTCAAGATGGATCAGCGGGACTTGCCCGAGGTCTGCAATGCTTTCGAGGGCGTGATCTCGGACGAACTCAGGGCTGGCGAGAGCTGTGATGGTATCCCGAAAGAGCGCGAGACATGGTGCTTGCTCCAAGCTCATGTCGCCGTAGTGAATGCTCAGATCACAGTTGGCGGCATCACGGCGCATGTCGTCGACAGCCTGAGAGACAGCAATCCTTGGGTGCGCACGCCAGAAACTGGCCAGCCGCTGCGTGAGCCAAAGTGAACTCACCGCCGTGGTCGAATGGATCGTCACGGCCGCGGGACGGGCGCGCGATTTGAGCTGATCCAGGGCCTCGCCCACGTGATCGAACCCGCGCTGAATGGCCACCAGCAAGTAGGCACCTTTCTCGGTCAATGCAACGCCGCGATTGTGCCGGTCAAACAGCGCAGATCCCAATTCTGCCTCAAGCGATTTGATCTGATGGCTGACGGCTGCGGGCGTGACATTCAGCTCGCGCGCGGCCGCCTTGAAACTGACTAGACGCGCGGCGGCCTCAAAACTGACCAGAGCGCGCAGCGGCAGATGTGCATATCGGATCTCTGACATTAGTTCAGCTAATCTCAAATGAATCTTTTTGCAATTGCGGGATAGACGAAACGCAGATTAATCGAGACTATCGCGATAACGAAAATCTCATCTGCAGGGGACGCACATGAAAAGCCATGCCAAAGTTGTCGTTGTCGGAGGCGGATGCCTCGGCGCTTCGTTGCTATACGGTCTGACCGAACACGGGATCGACGATTGCGTGATGTTGGAGCGCACGCAGTTGACGGCAGGGTCGACGTGGCATGCGGCCGGTCTTTTGGTGACGTTTGTGCGCTCGCACAATGTATCCAAGATGACGCTGGAGACGATCCGGATTTACTCTGAAGTCGAAAAGAAGCTGGGCACCTCGGTGGGTCTGCGTCAGGTGGGGCAACTGCGCATCGCCAACACCCAGGAGCGGTGGGACGAATTTCAGAGCTATCTGTCCGTGGCAGAAGCAGCGGGTGTGCCGTGCAAGCTGCTGTCGCCGAAAGAGATTGCCGAAGTGCATCCGCTGCTCAACCAGAATACCAATATCAAGGGCGGCATCTTGCATACCGAAGATGGCTATGTGAACCCCGCCGACATCACGCAGGCGATGGCGAAGCTGGCACGGGATGCCGGTGCCAAGGTCTATCAGAACACCGAAGCGCAGGGGTATGAAAAGCTCGACAACGGGCATTGGAAGGTGCTCACCAACCAGGGTGAGATCACTTGCGAACATTTGATCTTTGCCACCGGCAACTACGCCCGCGAAAACGCGCGGCGCGTCGGGCTTGATCTGCCCTGTATCCCGATTGTGCATCAGTACTGGACGACAGAGACTGTGCCGCTTCTGAAAGAGCGCAAGGCGCAAGGCCTGCCAGAGCTGCCGATCCTGCGCGATGAGGATTATGGCGCCTATCTACGTGAGGACACAGGCGGCATTCAGTTCGGGCCGTATGAGTTCGAGAAAGATCTCAAACTCTTCGCCACAGACCGCGTGCCGCCTGATTTCGGGGCGGACCTTCTGCCGGAAGATTTTGATGCCGTGGAAACCCAGTGGGAGAAGGCCTTGGAGCGCGTTCCAACACTGGGTGAGGTCGGCATCAAGGCCAACACCCGCGGGCCGTTCCAGATGACGCCGGATGAATTGCCACTCGCCGGGCCCGCGCCGGGCCATGACAACCTTTGGTTGGCCGAAGGAATGCCAGGAGGCATCTTGTGGGGCGGCACCGTGGGCAACTCTATCGCCAAGTGGATCGCTTTTGGGGATCCGGGCATCGATATGTCTGAATTGGATCCGCGCCGCTTTGGTGATTACGCGTCCAGGCGCTGGACGATGGACAAGGTGCGCGAGACATGGGGCACGCATATGCACGCGCATATCCCGGGTGAGGATTTCCCATCGGCGCGGCCCATGCGGACGGTTGGATCCTACGATCTGCTGACAGCGCAAGGCGCGGTTTGGACGCTCTTCAACGGATACGAATTCCCCCGTTGGTTTGCGCCTACGCCGGACAAAGCCATCCCAGAGCATAGCTTCCGCCGGACGGCGCACATGGAATACGTCATGAACGAGGTGCGCACGACGCGCGAAGAGGCGGGTTTTATCGAGATGTCGCCGATGACCAAGTTCCTGGTCAAAGGCCCCGGTGCGGCGCGGTGGCTCGATGCGATCATGGCCAATAAGCTGCCGAAAGTCGGGCGAATGACGCTGTCGCTTGCGCTGAATGAGAAAGGCGGGATGGACGCGGAATACACCATTGTGCGTCTCGCCGATGATGCATTCTACCTGGTCAGCACGCCCAACGGACAGCGCTACAACTGGGATCAGTTGAGCCGCTGCATGCCGCAGGATGGCTCGGTGACGATGGAGGACATCTCGGAGCAATACGGAGTGATCGCGCTCGCCGGACCAAAAGCGCGGGATATCCTGCAGCCACTGACCGACAATGATCTGTCCAGCGAGGCCTTCCCCTGGCTCACCGCGCAGCGCGGTGAGGTCGGCTATGCCAAGGGCGTGCATATGCTTCGGGTGAGCTACACCGGTGAACTGGGATGGGAGTTGCACCACCCTATCGCCTACAACCGGCATATCGTCGATCTGTTGCTAAAGGCGGGTGTGAAGCCGTTCGGAGCAGAAGCGCTTGAGTCCATGCGACTTGAGAAATCCTACCGTGCGATCAATCGCGAAATTTGCAAGGATCTGACCCCCTATGAGGCGAGCCTCGACCGTTTTGTTGCGATGAAGGAAAAGATCGGCGGCCAAGTGGCTGAGCGCGAGTTCATCGGTCGCGCGGCGCTTGAGGATCAGCTGGCGAATGGCAGCTATAGCCGACTTGTCACGCTGAAACTGCCGTCTCGCGATACGTCAGTGATTGCCTATGAAAGCGTCTGGAAGGATGGCGAGATCGTGGGCCGGGTGACCTCGGGCGGGTACTCCTATTACTGCGAGCATGACCTCGCCATGGCGCTTGTTCCGGAAGAACTGACGAGGCCCGGCACGCCGATGCAGGTGAAAATCCACGCTGAATTGCGCGATGCCGAGGTGATTGACACCTGCGCCTATGATCCGACCAGTGCACGCGCACGGGCTTGATCCCAAATAGAAAGAGCAATGAGATGAGCCAAGAGCAAGCCAGATCCCGTCGTTCCGCACGCGGCGGCCGCGCCGCACGTGTATCGGCCCGTACCAATCCTCCGCCTGTCTACATGCCGACGCTCAATCGCGCGGTTGGTCCGATTGACCTGCTGGGACCCGAAGGCGTGGAGAAGATCCACAACGCCGCCATGACCATTCTGGAGACAACAGGGATCGAGTTTCGCGATCCCATCGCGTTGAAAGATTGGGCCAAGGCGGGTGCGGATGTGGACGGTGAGCGTGTGCGTATCGGGCGGGACATGCTGATGGATCTCATCTCAACCGTGCCGGAAAGCTGGGGCTATCACGCGCGCAATCCAGAGCGGAGCGCGCGGGTTGGTGGTCGAAATACCGTCTTCGCCAATGCTTATGGCGCGCCGTTTGTCTATGGTCTGGATGGCAAACGACGACCGTCGCAGCTTGAGGATGCACATAACTTCTTCAAGATGGGACAGATGTCTCAGGCCATGCACGTGCCCGGCATCCTGCCGGTGGAGCCACAAGACGTGCCCGTCCCGCATCGCCATCTTGAGTTGATGCACGCTGCGTTGACCTTGACGGACAAGCCGGTGAAAGGATCCGTGCTGTCTCAGACCGCCGCGCGCGACTGTGTCGAGATGGTGCGCATCGTCTTTGGAGAAGAATTTGTGGATGACAACGTGGTGATGGCCGCGCTGCTCAACTGCAACACGCCGCTGGTTTGGGATGAAACGATGCTGCAGAGCCTGCGGGTCTATGCGGCGGCGAACCAGCCTTGCTTGCTCTCGCCCTTCGTTCTTGCCGGTGCCAGTACACCCGCGAGCCCGATGGGGGGTGTCGCGCTTCTTATCGCGGAATCGCTTGCTGGTATGGCCTATTCCCAGATCATCCGCCGCGGTGCGCCGATGGTGCTGGGCGTGGCGATCATGGGTGTGTCTATGAAGACAGGCGCGCCGATGATGGGCTCGCCGGAGCCGGGCTTGATGAATTTGCTCGTGGGTCAGATGGCGCGGCATTACGGCGTGCCGTGGCGGACCTGCACGATGTGGACAGGCTCCAAGGCGACAGACCTTCAGGCAGGATTTGACAGCGCAAATACCATGTGGCCGGTGCTGCTTGGCGGGTGCAACTATGTCGTACACTCCGCGGGCTTTGTGGAAGGCGCGTTGGGTGTGAGCTATTCAAAATGGATGCAGGATATCTATCAACTTGAAGGCTATCACCGGTTTTTCTCGGGCCTGCAGGAGGAAAATCTGGAGGCGCTGCTTGAGGACGTCTCAAAGATCGGTCCCGGCGGGCACTTCCTTGGCACAGATCACACGCGCGAAAACCCGATGGTCATGAACCCGCTGCAGAACAATGACAGTTTTGAGCAGTGGTTTGATGAGGGCGCGAAGACCGCCGATGAGGTGGGGCGCATCGCGGCCGAACGGATGATCGAAAACTACGTCAAACCGCCGATGCCAGCTGATCAGTCTGGGGCCTTGGATGAGTTTGTAGCCAAAAAGAAGATCGCCTATTCTGCCTGAAAACGGAGAGGGCGATGGAGACGAAAACACTCTCGCTGGCGCAGGTGCGTGACCTGGCCAAGACGTGGCTGGTGGATGCTGGCATGGACGCGCAAGGCAGCGATGTGCTGGCTGATTTGGTCACAATGTCGGAGCGAGATGGGCCGCGCAGCCATGGCCTGCGGATGCTGCCCGTCTACAAACAGAGCTTTGAGTGTGGCTATGCAAACCCTGCCGCGCAGCCGACGGTGGCACGTGTGGCACCGGGCGTGTTGCGCGGGGACGGAGACAATGGCTATTTCCAGATCGCAATGGAGGCGGCGCGCCAACAGCTGATCGACGTAGCGCGTCAGCAGGGCATTGCGGGATACACCTGCGCCAATTGCCATCACCTCGCGGCGCTGCGTTTTGACACGATGGCGCTTGCCGATGAAGGCCTGATCGCGATCGCTGTGGTCAATGCGCTGAAACTGATCGTCCCCCACGGCGGTGACAAACCGATTTTCGGTACCAATCCAATGTCCTTTGCCTGCCCGCGTGAGGGCGCCGATCCGATTGTGTGGGATCAATCTTCGTCTGTTGTTGCGCTCATGGACATCAAAATGGCGGCGGCTGAGGGCCACATGCTGGATGTCTATGGCGGCCTCGATCCCGACGGCAATGTCACCAAAGATCCGGTGGCGATCACCGAAACATTGAGCCTGCTGCCCTTTGCCGAGCACAAAGGCACGGGCATCGCGCTCATGGTAGAGATTTTGGGTGCCGCATTGGCAGGTGGGACGTTGTCGATGGACACGGCTGAGAAAGAGGCTCTGGGCGCGCTCAATGTGAAACCTGGTGTCACGGTCATCGCGATTGACCCAGCGAAATGGGGCAATCCCGCGTTCCTGGAGCAAGTGAGCCAAGTGGCAGGTGCAATCACGGATATGCCGGGCGCACGTGTGCCTGGGGATGGCCGGCACGTAAAGCGCGCCAAAGCGGAGAGTGAAGGTATTGCTGTCAGCACCGCCGTTTTGAAGGACCTCGGCTTTGGCGGCTGACGTTGTGGTCATTGGTGGCGGCATTGTCGGCATCTCTTGCGCCCTAGCGCTGCAAGCCGATGGCAGAACCGTTACGGTCATCGATCCGGGCCCGGCGGGGCAGGGGGCCAGTTGGGCGTCCTGCGGGTGCATCGCCGTTGGAGAGATCGTGCCTCTGTCGCAGCCTGGCATGCTCCGCCAAGTGCCAAGGTGGCTTTTGAACCCCGAAGCCCCGCTTGCGATCCGCCCGGCCACGGCCTTACGCATGCTGCCTTGGCTTGCGCGGTTCACGGCAAACGCCCGTCCGGCACCGATGCGCAAGATTGCCTCGGATTTGGCGCAGCTCACGTTTCAAGCCACGGGTGATTTCAAAGATCAAATGGCCCGCTACAGTATCGACGACATGCTGATAGAGCGCCCGGTTTTGAAGCTGTTTGACGACGAGAAAGACCGCGCGACCATGACTGCGGCCTTTGACCTTGCGCGGGAGATGGGCTGCAAGATCGACGAGATTTCTGGCGCGGAAGCCCATGAGATGGAGCCCGCCATCGCAGCAGATTTTCGGTACGCGGCGGTGTTGCGCGATTGGTCCCACGTTGCCGATTGCGTGCGTCTGGTGCGTGAGTTGACGCGTGCCTTTGGCGATCGAGGGGGCGTGATCCGTTCGGCGCGCGCCATCGGGTTTGAAACCGTCGACAAGACCGTGACCAAAGTGCGGCTTGACGGAGAAGAGCCCGTGATGGCACGAGAAATCGTTATTGCCTCGGGCACGGCCTCCAAAGCGCTTGCCAAGGATCTTGGGCTGGCTCTGCCGATAGAAGGTTTGATGGGGTACTGGACGGGTCTCAGCGATCACGGCACCGACCTGAAACACACCGTGTTTTATCCCGCAGGTGGGTTTGGCATGACACCTCATGAAAATGCGCTGGCTGTTGCGGGCACGGTTGAGATCGCGGGCCCCCGTGCCGAGGCCAAATGGCGGCGCGCTGATGTACTCGTGAAGCGCGCCCGTCGTGTGCTGCCCGGATTGAAGACACAATCCGCTGAGCGACGCATGGGCCGCCGGCCCTTCACCCCGGACACGCGACCCATCATCGGACGCACGCAGCGGTATTCGAACGTGACCTTCGCCACTGGGCATGGGCAACTCGGCGTTACGCTTGGCGCGACAACAGGGCGTTTGGTGGCAGATATCATGGCCGGGCGTCGCACAAACACTGATCTTTCCTGCTTTAGCCCGGACCGGTTTTGATCCTATTCGCCGCAGGTCCCTTGATTTGGTCGCCGCGCGCGATAATGTCCCCTGACCCGAGTCGAGGTATGGTGCGGCAATTGCTCGTATTCTACATCGCAGGCACATCCGACAGTAAAGCAACGAGACACTGATAAGGTTAGCGATTATGCAAATTCGTCTTCTCTATGGCACTGAAACCGGCACGGCGGAAATCCTTTGCGACGACATCAAAGATGAGCTGGATGGCGAGATCGAATGTGAGATCCAAAGCCTCGAGGATGTGGGTCCGAGCGATCTGAGCACGGATGCGCTCAATGTTTTTGTGGTGTCGACGACCGGATCCGGCGATCTGCCCTTCACGGCGATCCCGTTTTTTGACAAGCTCCAGGCCGAAAAGCCGGACCTCAGCAACATTCAGTTCGCGATCTTTGGTCTGGGCGATAAGACATTCGCGGCGACCTATAATTTCGGATCTGAGACCGTGATGAACAAGTTGCTGGAGTGCAAGGCCAAGCAGGTTGGGCAACGCGGCATCTTTGATGCGGCCTCAAACGAGATGCCCGAAGAGGTCGCCTTGCCCTGGTTGCGCGAAACGCTCGAAGGTGCCTCCGTGTCGTGATGGTGTCGTGACGCGCGGCACCCGTGCTGTCAAGAGTGACCCGAAAGACGCGCTCTTGCTAGGTTGAGCGCATGGTGAACCCTCGTAAAATTTCCGTGGTGTCTGAGCTTGTCTCCTCTGACTCGCTCGGCATGACGTGCGATCCGATCTGTCGCGTAGCGGCGCTCGGCATCGTCAAAAACCCATTCGCCGGTATGACGCGGCAAGACTTGTCGCAGCTCTTTGAGATGGGCGGCGCGCTTGGCGCGCACTTGGTGTCTTTGGCGCTGCCGCATTTGAAAGGCGCGCCTGTGTCTTACGGCAAGGCCGCAATTGTCGGCGCGATGGGCGATATGGAAAATGGTGGGGCCATGATCCATTTGAAACTCGGCGCCCCAATGCGCGCGGCAATCGGCGGCGGTTAGGCCGTCATTCCTTCAAACGTGAAGATCGGTGCGCCCGGGACATCGATTGATGTGCCCCTGGGACACAAGGACGACCCTTGGTCCTTCGATCATTTCGATACGATGACCGTTATGGTCAGTGATGCGCCATTGCCAGATGAGATTGTCATATGTGTGGCCTATGCAGATGGCGGTCGACCCATTCCTCGTTGCGGGGCAGGGCCGGTAAAAATCTAGCCTGATCAGCGGGGTCGAGCGCCCTCGCATATTTTTCTCAGACCGGGTATCAGCCCGCTATGGCTAAGCTAACATCCCTTTTTGTCACGCGGCTCTACCACGCGGCCCTCTCCGAGCATCATGGTCCAGTCGACATGACCGAATTGGAAGCCTCGTGCTACTCAATCGCAGAAGATGATGAAGCTGGGCAGGCATGGTGTGAAGAGAACGGATATCCTGGGTATACGTCCTACGCGTCTTTGTCAGATCTTCCGTGGCGGTTTCCGATTTTTGCCGACATCGTAAAGTCTTTGGACGCGCATGTGGCCGCGTTCGCAGAAGATCTGCAGTTTGACCTCGATGGTGGGGCGCTCGAATTGGAAGACATCTGGATCAACATTCTCCCAGAGGTTGGGGCGCATGGCTCTCATTTGCATCCTCATTCCGTGATAAGTGGCACGCTCTATGTCGCGATGCCGGAGGGCACGAGTGCCCTCAAGCTGGAGGATCCGCGGTCAGCCCGGATGATGGCGGCGCCGGTGCGACGCAAAGATGCCCGAGAAGGCATGACCCTGTTTCACAGCGTGCGCCCAGATATCGGCGATGTGCTTTTATGGGAAAGCTGGTTGCGCCATGAAGTCCCGATGAATTTCTCAGAGGATGATCGCATCAGCATCAGCTTCAATTACAACTGGGATCAAGCTGGCGCCTAAAGTAAAACGCCCGGTGCCTTTCGGACCGGGCGTTTCGAATGTCGTTGCGTGGCGCGCTTAGGCGGACATCACGCCTGCTTCTTCTGCCATTTCCCAAAGCGCTTCGAAACGCTTCTTGGACTGGCCACGATGCTTCACTTTCTGCGCCGCCTCAAGATTGTCCATCATGCCATCGCCTTGGACAACGATAAGACCGACCATGCCTGTGCCGACATGCGGTGTACATTTGTAACCATAGAAGCCCGGCGTATCGAGGGTCACTTCAACGTCGTCGTTGATGCGGCCTTTCCAGCCTTCTGCGCCTTCTGGGATCATGTCGTCGATGACCTCAGAGTTGTGGCCCTTGTCGGCAGAAACGAATTGCACAGTGTCGCCCGGGTTTACCATCAGGAACGCTGGCTTGAAAACCATGCGCTGCTTGGCGTCTTCGGGGTCTTTGTTCAACATTTCGACGGTGTGTGTCGTCGCTTCCGCAATGGCTGGTCGCGCGATCAGCGCTGCCGTGCCCGCGAGAAGAACTGTACGACGGCTAAGTGCGAGTGTCATATTTTAATCCTTTCACTGGTGCGGTCCTGTTTTTATGAACCGCTATCTTTAAGGCGCTGGGGCAGGATCTATCATACTCCAGCCCAAGCCTCCATCACTTCTGATTGATCATCAGCTGCAATGGTTGATCGGGTACTTAATTGGCAAACTCTGCAAGGCAAGATTGACGGGATGTCGCAATCCGCTGAGTTTCTAGCTGAGACAGGTTTCTATCTTGGAGTTTCTCAAAGTTCAAACTTTTGCTTGCTCTTGCGAAAGACCTCGCCTAATAACCGCCAATCTGCGGCGTGAGAGTGTCTCTTGATCCGCAATACTTGTTGTTCCACCGGGCTACGGGTGACCGAAAACCAACTGTTTTGGGCCTGCCGGTGTTAGAAAGAAAGGAAGATGGCGCTATGACCGCCGCGGAATTGCGTGAGAAGACGCGAGACCAGCTACGTGAAGAGCTGGTCAACTTGAAGAAAGAGCAGTTCAACCTGCGCTTTCAGGCCGCTACGGGCCAACTTGAAAATCCTGCACGGATGAAGACCGTACGCCGCGACGTGGCGCGCGTTTTGACCGTGTTGAGCGAAAAAGCTGCTGGCGCAGCAGAAGAGGAGTAAGCCATGCCAAAGCGTATCCTGCAGGGCGTTGTTACCTCTGACGCCAACCAGCAAACCATTACAGTTAAGGTCGAGCGCCGCTTTAAGCACCCGGTGCTGCAGAAGACCATTCGTAAGTCCAAAAAGTACCGGGCTCATGATGAAAAAAATGCTTACAAGGTGGGCGATGCGGTTCGGATCATCGAATGCGCTCCGCGCTCCAAAACGAAACGCTGGGAGGTGCTGGAAGCCTGATCGCGTTGCTCTCTGCTCCCTTTCGGGCGCGTCTCGCCGGAGATTTCTCAAACGAGGCAGCCCGTCAGGACTGAAGAGTGTCACGATAAGACGGACAACACGTTCCGGTTTGATCGAAACCCAGGGGCCAAAACGCTAAGGCTAGACCCCTAAGGTCGGGAGAAACCAAATGATCCAGATGCAGACCAATCTGGATGTTGCTGACAACTCCGGCGCTCGCCGAGTTCAGTGCATCAAGGTCCTGGGTGGTTCCAAACGCAAATATGCCTCTGTGGGTGACGTGATCGTCGTCTCAGTGAAGGAAGCCATTCCACGCGGTCGAGTGAAGAAAGGCGACGTTCGTAAGGCCGTTGTTGTTCGCACTGCCAAGGAAATTCGTCGCGAAGATGGCACAGCCATCCGCTTTGATCGTAACGCGGCCGTTATTTTGAACAATAACAACGAGCCCATTGGCACCCGGATCTTCGGGCCGGTTGTGCGCGAGCTTCGTGCGAAAAACTACATGAAGATTATTTCACTGGCGCCGGAGGTTCTCTGATGGCTGCGAAACTGAAAAAAGGCGACAAGGTCGTCGTGATTGCTGGCAAGGATAAAGGCAAGGAAGGCACCATTTCTTCCGTTGATCCAACAGCGGGTAAAGCTGTTGTGGAAGGCCTGAACATGGCCATCCGTCACACCAAGCAAAGCCAGAGCACACAGGGCGGTCGCCTGCCGCAGGCGATGCCAATCGACCTCAGCAACCTGTCTTATGTAGACGCCAACGGCAAACCCACCCGCGTCGGGTTCAAAATGGACGGCGACAAGAAGGTGCGTTTTGCCAAAACCACAGGGGACGTGATTGATGCTTGATGCAGCTGACTACACCCCGCGCCTGAAAGCGCATTACGACGGGACAGCGCGTGCCGCTCTGAAAGAAGAGTTCGGCTACAAAAACGACATGCAGATCCCGCGCCTCGACAAGATCGTGCTGAACATCGGCAGCGGCCGTGCCGCCGTCAAAGACAGCAAGAAAGCCAAGTCAGCAGTCGAAGATCTGACGCTGATTGCAGGCCAGAAAGCGATCATGACGGTTGCGAAGAAGTCCATCGCGGGCTTCCGCGTTCGTGACGGCATGCCGATGGGGGCCAAGGTGACCCTGCGCAACGTCCGTATGTACGAATTCCTGGACCGTCTGGTCACGATTGCCATGCCGCGCATCCGTGATTTCCGCGGCGTGTCCGGCAAATCGTTTGATGGCAATGGCAACTACGCGCTCGGCATCAAAGAGCACATCGTCTTCCCCGAGATTGACTACGACAAAGTCGACGAAATGTGGGGAATGGACATCATCATCGCAACCACGGCGAAAACTGACGCTGAAGCCAAGGCCCTGTTGAAGCACTTCAACATGCCTTTCAACAGCTGAGCCGGAGGAGAACTGACATGGCTAAAAAAGCAATGGTCGAACGCGAAAAGAAGCGTCAGCGTCTGGTCGAGAAATACGCCGCCAAGCGTGCCGCTTTGAAAGAGATTATCAGCGACGAAAGCAAGCCGATGGAAGAGCGTTTTCGCGCTTCCTTGAAGCTGGCTGAAATGCCGCGCAACAGCTCAGCAACTCGTCTGCACAACCGCTGCCAGCTCACAGGCCGCCCGCACGCATACTACCGCAAGCTCAAGGTCAGCCGGATCGCCCTGCGCGATTTGGGTTCTGCCGGCCTGATGCCCGGTGTCGTGAAATCAAGCTGGTAAGGAGAGACTATGATGAACGATCCTATCGGCGATATGCTGGCTCGCATCCGCAACGCGGGCATGCGTGGAAAATCCACCGTATCGGTCCCCGCATCCAAGATGCGCGTTCGCGTGCTCGATGTGCTGACCGACGAGGGCTATATTCGCGGTCATGAACCGGCCACTGGCGTGGGCGGACACCCGACCATCGAAATCAGCCTCAAGTACTTCGACGGCGCCCCTGCCATCAAAGAGATGAAGCGGGTCTCCAAGCCCGGTCGTCGCGTTTACATGGGCGTGGGTGACATTCCGTCGGTCCGCCAGGGCCTCGGCGTGTCGATTGTCTCCACCTCCAAAGGTGTGATGTCGGACGCAAACGCACGCGCAGCCAATGTGGGCGGCGAAGTGCTCTGCACCGTATTCTAAGGAGATCTCAGATGTCTCGTATTGGAAAACAACCGGTGGCTCTGCCCGATGGCGTCACGGCGACGCTCAGCGGCCAGACCATTGAGATCAAAGGCCCGAAGGACACGCAATCCTTCACGGCGACGGACGATGTGACCCTGACGGTTGAAGACGGTCAGGTGACAGTTGCACCGCGTGGCGGCTCCAAGCGCGCCAAGCAGCAGTGGGGCATGACCCGCACTGTGATTTCCAACATGGTCTTTGGGTCCAAAGAGCCCTTCAAGAAAGAGCTTGAGATCCGCGGCGTTGGTTATCGTGCACAGGTGCAGGGCAACATCGTAAAGCTGAACCTCGGTCTGTCTCATGACGTGGATTTCGAAGTGCCTGCCGGTGTCACCGTGACAGCGCCGAAGCCCACGGAATTGATCGTGGAAGGGCATAACAAGCAGCTCGTCGGACAGGTCGCGGCCAACATCCGCGATTGGCGCCGCCCGGAGCCCTACAAGGGCAAGGGCATCCGTTACAAAGACGAGTATATCTTCCAGAAGGAAGGTAAGAAGAAGTAAGGACGCGAGAAAGATGGCAACAAGCAAAAGAGCTCTGTTTCAGCGACGCCGCATGCGCGTTCGCAACAAACTTCGCAAGGTCAACGCGGGTCGCGTTCGTCTGAGCGTTCACCGTTCGTCAAAGAATATCAGCGTACAGTTGATCGATGACGTGCAAGGCGTGACCCTGGCATCGGCGTCCTCCCTTGAGAAGGGTCTGGACACCGGTGGTAAGAACAACCTTGACGCGGCTCAAAAGGTCGGTGCGGCGATTGCCGAGCGTGCGAAAGCCGCTGGCGTGACCGAGGCATATTTCGACCGGGGCGGATTTCTGTTCCATGGCCGCATCAAGGCACTTGCAGATGCGGCCCGCGAGGGTGGTTTGAAGATTTGATGGTTCGGCGGGTCAATCCCGCCCAGCATCGGAACCTGTAAGGCGGGGTTCACCCCGCCGTACAATTCAAATAGTAGGCAAAGATTGCCTCGATGATCCGGGGGCCCGGGACACTGTAATGGGCCCACTGGGATTGGACAAACGGCGCTGAGCGCCACGTTGAAAGGACGCCGTTATGGCAAGAGATGACAACCGCCGGGGCCGCGATCGGGACGAAGCTCCGGAATTCGCAGACCGCCTTGTGGCGATCAACCGCGTATCGAAGACCGTCAAGGGTGGTAAGCGTTTTGGCTTTGCGGCCCTCGTCGTGGTCGGCGATCAGAAAGGCCGCGTGGGCTTTGGTAAAGGTAAGGCGAAAGAAGTGCCCGAGGCGATCCGCAAGGCCACAGAGCAGGCCAAGCGTCAGATGGTGCGTATCCCCCTAAAGGAAGGCCGCACGCTGCACCACGATGTCGAGGGACGTCATGGAGCTGGTAAGGTCGTGATGCGCACAGCCCCAACCGGTACGGGTATCATCGCCGGTGGTCCGATGCGGGCCGTTTTCGAAATGCTTGGTGTGCAGGACGTCGTTGCGAAATCCATTGGGTCACAGAACCCCTACAACATGATCCGCGCCACGCTGAACGGTCTTAGCAAAGAGGCCAGCCCCCGCATGGTGGCACAGCGTCGTGGCAAGAAAGTTGCCGATATTCTGCGTCGCGACGATGCCCCTGCGGCAGACGCTCCCGCTGAAGCGGCAGCAGAAACAAGCGCGAGCTAAGGAGAAAGACCCATGGCAAAAACAATCGTTGTCAAACAAGTCGGTTCCCCCATTCGCCGCCCCAAAGAACAGCGCGCGACACTGGTGGGTCTTGGTTTGAACAAGATGCACAAAACGCGCGAGCTGGAAGACACGCCGTCTGTGCGCGGCATGGTCAACAAGATCCCTCACCTGGTTGAGATCATCGAAGAAAAAGGTTGACCGCCACGCCGGGGTGAACCCGGCCTACGGTTAAGACACCCCCCCGGTCCGCGTGGCCGGGGTTTTCTTTTGCGCGCCTTACGCCTGGTAAAACAGGCCTCATAAGTTAAACGACAAATTCTGTCGCAAACTGGCATACGCTTGTCAGCCTCAGATGCTTGTTTGGTTCCCGACAAGACCGGGAGAGTCCCATGGCGGTAGATACCAAACGCAGAAAGCGCAGCGGTGGGCGCGCAGGCAATGCGGATCGTAGGGGGGCCGCAACGGATCATCAGATGCCGTGGCAGCCGCCCATAAACATCGACCGGCCAACGGAGCCACTCTCTGAGGAGGGCGTGCAGGCGATCCATGACGGGGCGATGCGCATCCTCGAAGAGATCGGGATTGAGTTTCTGAACCCCGAGGCGGTGGAGATCCTGCAAGCGTCGGGTGGGTGCACGATCAATGGCGAAAACGTCCGTATGGGTCGCGACTTCGTTATGGAGCAAATTGCCCTTGCACCGTCGACCTGGACGATCACACCTCGCAACCCGGAGCGCACGATCACGATGGGGGGCAAGAATCTGCTCTTTGGCAATGTCTCATCGCCTCCCAGCTATTGGGATATGAGCATTGGTCGAAAAGTGACCGGCACGCGCGAGATGTGCGCCAATTTCTTTCGGCTCAGCCAGCACTTCAACTGCATCCACTTCATCGGCGGCTATCCGGTGGAGCCGCAGGATGTGCATGCCTCTATTCGCCATTTGGATGCGCTCTATGACAAGCTGACGCTGACGGACAAGGCCGCCCATGCCTACTGTCTCGGCAAAGAACGGGTCGAAGATGTGATGGAGATGGTGCGCATCGCTGGCGGGCACAGCGACGAAGAGTTCGAAGCCAGCCCGCACATGTACACCAACATCAATTCGACCTCACCGCTGAAGCATGATTTCCCCATGCTTGATGGGTGGATGCGAATGGCGCGCCGCAATCAAGGCCTCGTGGTCACGCCGTTCACGCTGGCCGGTGCCATGGCGCCGGTCACAATGTCGGGCGCCGTCGCGCAATCTTTGGCCGAAGGCCTTTGTGCCGTGGTCCTGGCGCAGTTGATCCGCCCCGGGGCCGCCTGCGCCATCGGGACATTCACCTCGAATGTGGACATGAAATCTGGCGCGCCCGCGTTCGGCACACCGGAATACATGCGTGCCACGCAGATGACTGGACAGCTGGCCCGGTTTTACGGCTTGCCGATGCGTGCCTCAGGTGTGTGCGCGGCCAATGTCCCCGACGGGCAATCGATTTGGGAGACGTCAAACAGCCTGTGGTCGGCTGTGCAGGCGGGCGCCAATATGGTCTATCACGCGGCCGGTTGGCTTGAGGGCGGACTGATCGCCAGCCCTGAGAAATTCATCATGGATTGCGAAATCCTGCAGCACATTGAACGCTACATGGATCCCATGATCACGCAGACGGGCCCGGATGAGATTGCCGTGGAAGCCGTGCGGGAAGTGGGCGACCAAGGGCATTTCTTTGGCATTCAACACACGCAGGATCGCTATACTACGGCCTTCTATCAACCGTTCCTGAGCGATTGGCGCAACTTTGAGGCGTGGGAGGCCGCGGGCGGTGTCTGGACCCCGCAGCGCGCGCACCAGCAATTCCACGACATTCTCGCCAATTTCGAGGCCCCACCGATGGACATTGCCATCCGCGAAGAGCTTTCTGAATTTGTCGAACGCCGCAAGCGAGAAGGCGGCGCGCCTACAGATTTCTAGGCGGCAAAGCGCGCCAAAAAAACTTACAATTAGAAGTGTAGAGCTTCCATTAAGCTGTCCTGTGCAACCGTGCGCTTGAGCAAAATTGGAGGCGGGTTTGCACGGGCTTATCAATCGGGCGGTGGAAAGCTTTGCTCGAGACAATTACGGAGACGCCTTTTGGACGTCTGTGACCCAGTCCGCGGGATTGGGCTTTTCGTCATTCGAGGCCATGCTGCCCTACACGCGAGATGTCACAGACCGCGTGCTGGATACGCTCGCCGATGCTCTCAACAAGCCCAAAGACGAGGTTCTTGAAGATCTAGGAACGTATCTTGTCGCGTCGCCCAATACCGATGCCATTCGGCGGCTTTTGCGTTTTGCGGGCACAGACCTAGAGGAATTTCTCAATTCTCTCGATGAACTGCCTGCCCGTGCCAAATTGGCGGTGCCGGACTTGCCAATGCCGCATCTTGAGTTGAAGGAGACCGACGCGCAATCCTTCTCGCTATCCGTCCAGGCGACGCCCGAAACGGACGGTGTGTTTGGTCACATCATGTTGGGCCTGTTGAGGGCCATGGCCGATGATTACGGCGCTTTGGTTTTTCTAGAGCACAAATACGGTGCGGAAGCTGAAGAGCTGATTGAGATTACGCTTTTGGAAGTGGCGTTTGCCGAAGCGCGTGAGTTCGAGCTGGGGGCGAAAGCAGGATGACGCAACACTCTGACACGTCCTTTCCCACGCCTGCGCCAATGGAGCAGCTTCTGGATATCTTATGTCCTTGGCATTTGGTGATTGATGCAGAAGGGACCATCCTGCGCACTGGCGCATCCGTGGCAAAGCTCAATGAAAACCGTCCTCTGGTGGGCATGCCGCTTTTGGACTTTCTGGAATTGCGCCGGCCCAAGACGCTTCAGGGGATGCAGGGTCTGTTGGCGCAAAGCGGGCGCAAACTGCACTTCGTGATGCGCGCTGCGCCACAAACGGAAGTCAAAGGCGTGATCGTTCCGTTGCCCGACGGAGCCATCGAAGGTGTCCAAAACGGCAGCGTGCTAAACCTCTCTTTCGGAATTTCCGTGGTGGAAGCCGTGCGGGATTACGCTCTGACAGGTGCGGATTTCGCAGTGACTGATCTGACCGTTGAGATGCTCTTTCTGGTTGAAGCAAAGAGCGCCGTCACGGAAGAGCTGCGCCACCTCAACCAACGTTTGCAGGGACAGCGCGTGAAAGCCGAACAAGAGGCCGTGACGGACACGCTCACCGGTCTTGGCAACCGCAGAGCTCTGGATAACGCCCTGGGCCGACTTTGTGAGACAAATACCGGTTTGTCGCTCATGCACATGGATTTGGACCATTTCAAAAGCGTCAACGATACTTTTGGCCACGCGGCCGGTGACGCCGTGCTGCAGCATGTCGCCGAAAGGTTGCAAAAGGTCACCCGAAGTGGGGATACAGTTGTTCGTCATGGGGGGGATGAGTTTATACTGATCCTGCCAGGGTTGACAGATATCACGTTGGTTCGTGCTTTGTGCAACCGTCTGATATCGGAGATAGAGATGCCCGTTCCCTTTTCCGATCAACGCCTGCACGTGTCAGCCAGCATCGGTGTGAGCATCACATCCG
This sequence comes from uncultured Roseovarius sp., assembly GCA_937884705.1. Classification (GTDB taxonomy): domain Bacteria; phylum Pseudomonadota; class Alphaproteobacteria; order Rhodobacterales; family Rhodobacteraceae; genus Roseovarius. The sequence continues at coordinate 28,883 of CAKZYL010000221.1, forward strand.
ACGCTACGAAAACCCGACTGGACGACATGATGGAAGAAGCGGACACGGCGCTCTATGCCGTCAAGGAGCAGGGCCGTCAGGGCTTTCGTATCTATCACCCTGACATGGGCCGGTTGGACGGGCGCGACACGGCTGCTTGAAGGCCGCGGGGTGGCCACCCAGGACCTCTTCAAGATGCACCGTGGAATTCACCTGATCGCTTTTGACAGTTGCATCAGATCACGCGCTTTGGCATATGGCCCTTCAGGGCCGCCTTAGCTCAGTAGGTTAGAGCGCTTGATTGTGGATCAAGAGGTCCCCCGTTCGAGCCGGGGAGGCGGTACCATAGCTCTAGGTTTTGTCAGAACGATTTCACCGCTCACATTGGCGAGATGCTCAGACTTTAAGCACTGTCATCAAACTAAAAGGTGCGTGGGTCGGCCGGGTAAATTGCGCCTCCGCCGTTAAGTGAAGCCTGGGACACGCTGCCACGATTGGGCAATGATCTACGGGCGCTCGGTTGTGCCTGGCTCATGGATCTGCACGAAGACTATAACATGCCTAAACGGTCACAGGTGTCATGTGCAAAGCCAAGGTCGTTTTCACGAGACAAACACGCGTCATGGTGCTTGGGATCTAGAAAGTACTTGCCCTGAGCTCCAGTTCGGTTTGATCTGACGTACCTGAGACGTTTGGGCTTATCGCGAAAGGATTTCATCCATTTGTGACTTGACTGAAGAACGCAGATCAAGGTCCGTTAGGGCATGCGTCGCATTCTTACTTTTGCCCTTGCTTTATGGGCTGCATTCGTGGGCACCATGACCTCCTCCAAGGCCATGGAAGTTGATCTAGAGCTGGTTCTGCTTGTCGATGTGTCCCGTTCTATGACGGAGCGTGAACTTGAAATCCAAAGGCAAGGCTATGCCGCTGCTTTGCGTTCGGACCAAGTCTATCACGCAATCCAGTCGGGCCTCTTGCAACGGATTGCGCTGACATATGTCGAATGGGCTGGCACGCAGGAGGTGATCGTCGACTGGAGCGTTATCGAGACCCGCGGAGATCTGGAACACTTCGCGGATGCGCTGACTGTGCGGTTCGATCCGACCTTGCGCCGCACGTCAATCTCTGAAGCTTTGATCTACGGTGCGGCGATGATCGAAAGCAATGCGTTTGAGGGTCTGCGCAGAGTGATTGACGTGTCCGGCGACGGGCCAAACAACCTGGGCAGACCGGTCTTGCTGGCGCGTAACGCAGTCTTATCAAAGTCGATCATAATAAACGGGCTTCCTCTCATGACCCGCGAGGGGTTGGGAGGTTTGTGGCATCTCGAAGATCTGGACGTCTATTACGAGAACTGCGTCACCGGCGGGCCCGGGTCCTTCGTTATTCCTGTTCTTGATTGGCGGGACTTCGCGGAAGCGGTGCGCCGAAAACTGGTGCTCGAGATTGCCTCGACCTCTGAGCCCGCAGGTATTATCCCTGCCCAATACGCGGCGCCGATGCCCTCAGACTATGATTGTATGATAGGCGAAAAGATCTGGGATCAGTATCAAGACTATTGGAGTGAGCCCTGAGACGCGCCTGCACATTGGCTCAATCGCGCTGCCGAGCGGTCTAATAGCTCATGTTTTTAGCCGTTGTCCTTCGACGGAACCAATGAACTAAAAAGTCCAAACTTCGGCGTGCGTTCCGTTTGGCTTTCGTTGAAGCAACCCGCAAACGACCAGACCACGCACCGCCTCTATCACTCAACCTGAATGGTTTGGCGAAGCTCTTGGCTTTCGCGATCAAAGATCAGGATTTGATCGTCCTTAGTGACCACCGCATACCAATCGCCACCTTGGGTGAAGGCCACAGGTGTGCTGCCATCTGGCAAGATAATCTCGTCAGGCAGCTCTGGCCCAAAGGCATCAGAGAAACGGATGACAAACAACACGACGATCACTATGAACCCCAAAACCATCGTTGCGGTGAGGATTGTCACAAGCCAACGCAGGTATTTGACGGTGCCGGGATCGACCGGCGAAGGATGAGGGCTGTCTGCCATGGGGGGACCCCCGCTGAGCTTTCGGATATCGGCGATGCCGCCGCCGCGCCTTGATAAGGCGCTTTCCCGCGATGTGCCAGAGGGGGCAGCACTGTCTCGCACGCGTTTGGCGCGGCTGATCGGCGAAGGGTTTGTGCGCCTGAATGGGGCTGTCGTGGTCGATGCCAAGGTCCGCGTCTCAGAAGGAGATCTGATCGAAATTGACGTGCCCGTGGCGCAGGAAACCGAGATTGTAGCGCAAGCCATCGCGATCGAGATCATGTTTGAAGATGACGATCTGATTGTCGTCAACAAACCTGCCGGGATGGTCGTGCACCCGGCCCCTGGCACGCCGGACAACACGCTTGTGAACGCGCTACTCCATCATTGCGGTGACAGCTTGTCAGGCGTTGGCGGGGAAAAGCGCCCCGGCATTGTGCATCGGATTGATAAGGATACAAGTGGCCTTTTGGTGGCGGCGAAAAGTGATCGTGCGCATCATGCTTTGGCGGCGCAGTTCGAAAAACACAGCGTGGACCGCGTTTATTCGGCTGTCGTGTACGGCGCGCCTGACATGGGCGATCCTCGTTTGCGCGGTCTTAGGGGTGTTGCCTCAGAGCCCGGCAGCATCGTCAAAGTGACAACGCATCTGGCCCGTCACAAAACGGACCGGCAAAAACAGGCTGTTCTCTTTGGCGGTGGTCGCCATGCCGTGACCCGTATCAACGTTGTGGAGACCTTTGGCGCACCGCCAGCGGTGTCCTTGGTTGAGTGCCGGCTGGAGACAGGTCGGACCCATCAGATCCGAGTGCACCTGGCCTATCTTGGTCATGGCCTTGTTGGGGATCCGGTTTATGGCGGGCGACGAAAGATCAAAACGAGTGCTCTCTCTCAGCCGTCCAATGACGCCATCATGCAATTCTCACGCCAGGCGTTGCACGCTCGGGTTTTGGGGTTTGTGCATCCGGTGACATCAGAGCATCTCCGATTTGAGGCGCCGTTGCCAGTCGATATGGAATGTTTGATCGGGCTTTTGCGAGGCTGAAAACGCTTATGTAATAGGGTGCACGCTTGCGTGAGCGGCCTGTCACAATGCTGGCGGTATGCGATTGTGTGCTTATCTAACTCTTTATCTGATTAGGTCACCTCGGTTGAAATCGGGTTTTGAGGATCTTATCTTGAATGTTAAGCGTCGAAACATTGAGTTTTTAAAAGGGCGTTGAGCTAAAGGACACAGGGCAATGGCGAACTATGCAAATCTTCCCGCACCGACCCCAGAGGGTGGTCTGAACCGGTATTTGCAACAAATCCGAAAGTTTCCGCTCTTGGAGCCGGAAGAAGAGTACATGCTGGCCAAGCGGTGGGTTGAGGAACAAGACACTCAGGCCGCGCACCAGATGGTCACAAGCCACCTTCGTTTGGCGGCCAAGATTGCCATGGGCTATCGCGGCTATGGGTTGCCGCAGGCGGAAGTGATTTCCGAGGCGAATGTGGGCCTCATGCAGGCTGTGAAGCGGTTTGACCCTGAAAAGGGCTTCCGTTTGGCCACTTATGCGATGTGGTGGATCCGCGCGAGCATTCAGGAATACATTCTGCGCAGCTGGTCGATGGTCAAGCTGGGCACGACGAGCGCGCAAAAGAAGCTGTTCTTCAACCTGCGCAAAGCCAAATCCCGCATCGGTGCATTGGAAGAGGGCGACATGCGCCCTGAGAACGTGGCGCGGATCGCCCATGATCTTGGCGTGACCGAAGCTGACGTGATCTCAATGAACCGGCGTATGTCCGGCGGTGATGCCTCGCTCAACGCCACTATCGGCACAGACGAAGACAGTGCCATGCAGTGGCAGGATTGGCTGGAAGATGAAGATGCCGATCAGGCGGGCGACTATGAGAAGAAAGACGAGCTCGAAGCGCGCCGCGCTTTGCTGGCGGAAGCTATGGATGTGTTGAACGATCGCGAAAAGGATATCCTGACTCAACGCAGGTTGAGCGATACGACAGTGACCCTGGAAGAGCTTAGTGGCCAGTATGATGTCAGCCGTGAGCGCATTCGTCAGATTGAGGTTCGTGCATTCGAAAAGCTTCAGAAGCGCATGCGCAGTCTGGCGCAAGAGAAGGGGATGCTGGCTTCGGCCTAGGCTTTCATCACATGATTTGAGACGGGCTCGGTCTGACCGGGCCCGTTTTTTTGCGCGTGAGGGGCGCTCTGGAAGGCCTGGGCACAAGATCGGAGGATGTCTTAGCAGAAAGTAACGTCCACTGTGTGGGGGCTTTTGTGGTTGGGAATGTCCCTCAGGATGTCGGTTGTGCGCGGGACCATTGTTTGCGATCGACCTTGTCTATCGCAAGTCCGACAACGACAATCGCAGCCGTGGCTTTCCCTCCAACGTCCGAATACGAGCGCAATGAGAGGTATCTATGTGGCGCTAGACTTTCCATTGATTGAATGTATATTCAATTAAAATTGCAAAACCCCTGAGCAAGTCCAAAT
>CAKZYL010000222.1 GCA_937884705.1 uncultured Roseovarius sp.
GTGCCGTTCTCGGGATAGGTGTCGAGCCGCAATGCAAAAACGGCCAGCTTGCCCGCGCATCCGGCCGCCTCAAAGAGCAGACGATCATCGTTGTTGTAACGCGCGGGCGTCGGCGCTTCGACGTCGCGCAGAACGGTGGTGTAGTCGGTGTCGGAGGCTTTGCGGCCCGGAGGCGTGGGCGCGGTCTTGTCGAAATCGCCCTTTTCCAGGCGGGTCAGGATCTCTTCGGGAGAGTTGCCCAGATCGAGACCCAGATGGTTGATGAGCTCCAGCTTCCCGTCTTCGTTGATCCGGGCATAGAGCGCCAGCTGCGTGTAGCTGGGCCCGCGTTCGCAGAGCGCGCCACCAGCGTTGTTACAGACGCCACCGAGGATCGAGGCGCCGATGCTGCTTGACCCGATCACGGAATGGGGCGTGCGTTTCAGGGGCCGCAGCAGCTTTTCGAGGGAAAAGAGCGTGGCGCCTGGGAAGCTGAGCACCTGGCGGCCCTCTTGCAGGGTCTGGAGGCCATCAATGCGCATGCTGTTGACCAGAACCACATCGCGGCCGTAGGTCTCTTTGGGTGTGGAGCCTTCGGTGAGACCGGTATTGGCGGCCTGCATGATGATGATCTTGTCGGCATCGACACAGGCCTGCAAAACGTTCCAGTACTCCAAGAGCGTGCCGGGACGGACCACGCAGAGGGCGGACCCTTCGCCCGAGCGGAAGCCTTTGCGGAAGCGTTCGGTTGCTTTTTGCCCCGTGAGCACGTGTTTGGTACCGACGATCTGACGGAATTGCGAGATGAGGGTTTCGTTGGTCATTCTGCAGCGAGCCTTATCTGGTGCGCCTCAGAGATGTCTTTGAAGCGCAGGTTTGCGCGGCTCAGTTGGTCCACGCGAGTCACACCCATGAGCTTCATACCCCGTTCCAGCGCTGCATGCATGAGACCAAGTGCCCATTCCACGCCTTTCTGACCTGCTGCGGCCAGCGGACAGGGGCAAAGACGATCAAAGCTCACGGCCATTGCGCCTAGAAAGAGCGCCTGGAGCATGTGGGGGCCACGCTTCACTCCGCAATCGTCGATGTCAGCCACACAGCCAAGATGATCCACATGATGGCCTCTATCTTTGAGCTGACGCGACAGAGCGTTTTCTACAATCGCGAATTTCTGAAGCCAATTGATAGCTCTAGCAAGATGCTGCTGGACCAGAATGTGGTGCTAAGGCGCGCAATCAATGAAGGGGACACGCCTCGCGCAAGAGAGGCAGCCGGTGAAGATATCGACCTTTTCGAGCGCTCCCTCCGATTGGGACTGGAACAACAAAGGCGTGAAGGGCTGGCTGACAAGCGGCATATATCTGCGTCTTGAACCGAAAGAATTTCAACAGAGCACTTCAGGCCGCTTTGGCCATGTCCTGTGCCCCGGTTAGGCAGCGGGCGGATCTTCCTGAGGTTTTGGCGCGTTTTTGCTGCATATCCGTCCGTTCTTGTTGGCGCAGGCCAAAGCCATCGCGCCTGCCGTGAGCCCAACGCCCACAATTGCGCCTCCGATGACCGCGCCCGTTGCCAGCTTGTGCGCAACGGCCAGTTTCTTGAGCATGAACATACTGGAAAGGACCATGTGCATCTCCTGTTTGCGTCTCCTTGCGCAGGACGTAGCCGCAGCAGAGCGTCAGACCACAGGGTCCAGTGCAAAGCGGTCAATAGGTCGCGCGGGATGGGTCCAGAAAATGCACCATTCTTTCGCGGAATTCGGTTGAAACCCGACGCATCTGCAACATGATCCCTTTGCATGACAACTCTTGAGATCGAAAACGTCCAGGACTATCCCCGGCCCCCTGCCTTGGAAGCCGTGACGCACCGCATCCGCGTGATGTTGGGAGGCGAGACCGTGGCGGACAGTCACGCAGCACTGCGGGTTCTGGAAACCCATCACGCGCCCACCTATTACATTCCGCCACAGGATGTGATTGCGCGGCTCACGGCCTCTCCTGGCACAAGCTTTTGCGAATGGAAGGGCCGCGCGGTTTACTTTGATATCCATGCAGGCGGCAAGACAGCAAAGCGCGCGGCGTGGTCTTACCCCGCCCCCACGGCGGGGTTCGCGCCGTTGGCGGATTACCTGGCAATCTACGCCAGCGCGATGGATGCCTGTTTTGTGGGCGAAGAACGCGTCATTGCGCAGCCCGGTGATTTTTATGGCGGGTGGGTGACCGGCAATTTGCGCGGAACCGTCAAAGGCGCGGCAGGAACGGAACATTGGTAGGCGACGCGCCCAGCATTGCGATCATCGGGGCCGGTGTCGCAGGACTGACCTGTGGGATGAAGCTGGCCGCGTTCAGCGCAAGATGCACGATTTTTGACAAAGGGCGTGGGCTGGGCGGCAGGCTGGCCACGCGGCGGGCCGAAGGTGGGTTTCAATTCGACCACGGGGCGCCCTATCTGGCAGCCAAGAGCGCAAATTTTCTGGCACTTTTGAGGCAGGCAGAGGCAGCGGGGGCCGCTGCACCATGGTCACCGGAGGGCACAGAGCCGGGCTTCGTCGGTGTTCCAGGTATGACCGGACTTGCCAAATACATGGCCGCCGGTCTCGATATCAGGAAAGGCACTCGCATTGAGGGCCTGATGCCCGATGGTGAGGGCTGGATCCTGCAGTGGGAGGGCGGCGAGCGGCGCTTTGATATTGTCATCCTCACCACCCCTCCCCTGCAAACGGTGGATCTTCTTCCCGACGAGCATCCTCTGGCTGGTATGCTAGACGCTGTGCGCATGGATCCGTGTCTGACGCTGATGGTGGGTATTTCGGGCGAAGTGGATGTTGCGCGCGGCCTAACCGGTGGCAGCTGCGAAGAAATTGCTTGGATGGCTAAGGACAGCGCAAAGCCCGGCAGGCCAAATGCCCGCTGCTTTGTCGCCCATGCCAGCACATCTTGGAGCGAGCGGCATCTGGAGTTGAATTTGGATGAGGTGGCAGCGCGTTTCCTTCCGATGGTCTTAGCGCGTTTAGACCTGCCGGAGACCTACGCGCCAGCTTACGTTTCTGCGCATCGGTGGCGTTATGCGCGCGCCTCCCATCCGTTGGGACAGGCTTACCTGGCAAATGACGCGCGCACGCTCTTTGTCGGCGGGGATTGGTGCCTTGGCAACAGTGCAGAGCACGCATGGGAAAGCGGGCAAGCAATCGCAGCAGCGATCGGTGGCGCCATCAAGGCGTAGCGGGACGCACCCGGCCAGTGTGCGCAAGGCAAACGGCATCAAAAAGCCCAGCGCGCCCCCAGTTTCATTTGTCAGGCAAAGAAACTTATGCAATGTGGCGCTCGGGATGCATGGGTAGGACAGATCAACCAAAAGATGATGGCAGAGAACTCTATTACATCCATCCACAGGTTCGATGCGATCCAAGACGGCTTGACGAACGCCGCCGCACGTGACGGTGCGTTTTCTGGGGGCGATGTTGCCAAACTGATTGATGATGCGTTGCATGGCGCGTTGCGCGATCCAGACACGGTGTTTTCGCTCGATGTATTCGACACGCTGCTTTTGCGCGACAACAGTTCGGAAATGAGCCGGTTTTTCGAGAT
>CAKZYL010000223.1 GCA_937884705.1 uncultured Roseovarius sp.
GGTTCATTGTGGCGGCCCCCAAGGGCGTGGTGGATCAGGGCGGCGATATCATGGCGCAACTCAAGCGCCTGCCGCTGATCCAATACACACAGCGCCACTACATGGGGCGGCTTTTGACGGCGCATCTGATCCGGCAGAATGTCAGCCTGCCGCATCGGTTTGAGATCGACAGCTATCACGCAATTCTCGCGCTCGTGGGGCAGGGGGAGGGGTGGTCTATCCTCACGCCACTGGCCTTGATGCGCGGCCAGCGCTTTGCCGATCAGATTGATGTGATGGCGTTGCCGCTGGAGCCTTTGTCGCGGACAATCAGTCTGATCGCGCGCAAAGAGCTGCTCCAGGATATGCCCGCGCAGGTGGCGGCCACTTTGCGGCCCATACTGCAGCGGACGGTTTTGGGGCCCGCGATTGAGACCTATCCGTTTCTGAAAGATCAGATCGAAATGTTGGGGACATAGTCCTTTTCAGGCAGGAATGGCCTGTTCGTAAGCAATCTCCGTCCGGTAGGCGGGATCAGCCGTCAGTTCATAGTATCTTTGCCGCAGCCGCAGTGCGACCGGTCCGGCGCTGCCATTGGAAAACACGCGGTCGTTGATCCGGCGCACAGGCAGGACGCCGCCGCCGGATGAGCTCAGAAACACCTCATCGGCTTCCATCAGTTCCGACACGGGCAGGGCGCGTTCTTCCACGGTAAAGCCTTCGGCGGCGGCCATTTCCATGACCGTGCGGCGGGTGATCCCCTTGAGCACACCACGCTCGGGCGTGATCACGGTTTGGCCCTTGAGCGCAAAGAGATTGAAGCCCGGACCCTCGGTGGCGTTGCCCGCGTGGTCGGCCAAAAGAACGGTCTCAAACCCCTTGTCCTTGGCCTCAAAAAGGCCGCGTGTGAAATCGCCCCAGTGATAGTTCTTCACCGTGGGGTCGACGCTGTCTTCAGGGATGCGCCGCACGTCATCTGAGAGCAGCACGTCGGCACCGGCCTCGGCCACATCGGGTTTGATGACATGCACGTACGGCACGCACCAGGCGTAGAAATGATTGGCGCATTCGCGGGGGTCGCGGCTGCCGGGGATCATTGGCGTGCCGCGGGCCGCGACCATCGCCACATAGGCGGATTGCAACCCCGAGGCGGCCACCATGCAGTGCAGGGCGTCTGCGATGCCCTCAGTGGTGATCCCGACATCCATGCGCCCTTCGACGAGGGATTGTGCAAATCGGGAGAGATAGTCGGGCAGTCGGAAGAATGCCCCGTCTCGGACGGGTACGACATCATAGACGATATCGGAATGCGTGAGCCCCCAATCGGTCACACCAATTTTGGCCTCGTGGATCGGGATCACATCGCCCGCCATCCATGCTGCGCCTTTGGAAAAATCCTGTGTCATGGCGCGTATGAAAGGCTGGAGGCTGTCGCGCGTCAAGTCCCGTAGGCGCGGGGTTGTCCTTTGACGTCTTCGGCGGCCATGATCAGAGCATCGATGATTACATCAAGCTCCGTTTGCCTAAGCCGAGCGGGCAGCCGTACGTCGCAGGCGCGCATGAGCATGGACCGGGTGCTTGGCAGATCTGGCGTGTCACCGGGCAGGAATTGCCAATTCCAGAAGGCGCGGGCGTTGTCCGTTGAGAGGCCAAAGATCTGGACTTTCACACCGCGTGCGGCGGCCGCTGAGGCGAAGGCTTTGCGCTCTTCGTCTGTCATGCCCAGCAGGTTGAACTGGATGCTGTCCGGGGCGCGGGCTTCCAGATCGAGCTTGTCGGGCACCTCCATCCAAGGGGAGGCGTTGAGGGCAGCCGCCACGTAATCATGGTTTTGGCGGCCATCGTGGACCCGGCGATCGATATGGTCGATTTGAGGCCTGATGATCGCGGCAGAGAGGTTTGACATGCGCAGATTATAGAGCGGCAGTTGGTTCTGCCAGCGTGCAAAGGCGGTTTGCAGGTCGGCATCGCTCTCTGCCATGTGCTTGGCCCAATTGTGCTCATAGGCGCCCGACATGATCACCGCGCGGGCAACCAGATTGGCGTCATCGGTGACCATGATCCCGCCCTCACCGGCATTGACCAGCTTGTAGGATTGGAAACTGAAGGCGCCAACGCGGCCGATGGTGCCAATCTTGCGGCCGTCCCAGACCGTGCCCAGAGAGTGCGCCGCGTCTTCGACGACGGGAATACCCCGCGCGTCGCAAAGCGCCATGATCGCATCCATGTCAGAGGTATGTCCGCGCATGTGGCTGATGATCACGGCAGTGATCGTATCGTCCAGTTTGGCCTCAAAGTCGCGTAGATCGACGCGATAGTTGTCGCCCACTTCACACAGAACTGGAATGCAATCAGCATGCACCACGGAAGAGGGCACGGCGGCAAAGGTGAAGGCCGGGATCAGGACGCGCGCATCGCGGGGCAAACCCAGTGCTTTCAGAGACAGGAACAGGGCCGCAGAGCAGCTTGATACCGCGAGGGCATACTTGCAGCCCATGAACGCTGCAAACTCCTGTTCAAGGAGCGTCACGGGGGCGTTTTCAGGCGCCGTATAGCGGAAGAGATCCCCGGATTTCAGCATGCGATCGATCTCGGCGCGTGCCTCTGACGGGATCGGCTCTGCATCGTAGACGTTTGGGGCGGCCTGTACCATGTTCGGATTTCCTGAAATTGGTTTTTTGATTTTCGGGAGGTGTAGCGAAATGGTGAGGCTCAGGAAAGTGAAACTTTGACGACACGCAGAAGGCGGCACGACTTTGCCGTTTGCGCCGATCATACCCGGGATTTTTGGCCTGTTTTAGATGCCCAGCCTGTCCCGCATCGCAAACCAGGTCATGGCCAGAACCAGGATGGGATGGCGCAGTGCCGTTCCGCCGGGGAAGGGCTGCGTGGGGATGCGGGACATGGTGTCAAAGCCGTCTGTGTCTCCGCATATTGCATCGGCCATCAGCTTGCCGGCGTGGGTGGCATTGCCCACGCCGTGGCCGGAATAGCCCGATGCAGAGAGCATGTTGGGCGCGATACGTTTGAGATAGGGCAGGCGCTTCATGGTGATGGCCAGCGTGCCACCCCAAGCGTAATCAATTCGGACGTCGCGCAAATGCGGGAAGATCTCGGTCATCGGTTTGCGGACGAGAGAGGCGATGTCTGTGGGGAAGCGGTAGCCATAGGTCTCACAGCCACCAAAGAGCAGGCGTTTGTCATGGCTGAGGCGAATGTAATTCAGAACAAAGCGCGAGTCTGCCACCGCGACGTCTTCGGCCAGCACGCGGGCTGCGTCGTCGCCCAAGGGTTCAGTCGCTGCGATGAAGTTGTTGATGGGCATGACCCGCGCGGCCACGTGGCCGTTCAATCCGCCCAGATAGCCGTTGCAGGCGAGGATCACGTGCTCGGCCTTTACAGTGCCATTCGTGGTGCGAATGGTGGCGGGCGCGCCGTCGTCTATACCGAGGACTTCCGTCTCTTCGTGGATCATAGCGCCTGCTGCCGCGGCAGCGCGAGCCAGGCCGAACGCATAGGCCAGCGGATGCAGGTGCCCGGCTGTCCGATCAATGGTGCCGCCGATATATCTGGGCGAGGGGCAGATCGCCTGAGCTGCCTCGAAATCCAGCTTTTCCACATGGGTGTAGCCGTAGCGTTCTGCGAGGAAATCGGCATAGTCATGCTCTTCCGCCACCTCGGATTTGTGAAAGCCCATATGCGCGATGCCGGGTTTGAGGTGGCATTCGATATTATGCTTGGCGACCAAGGATTTGACGAGCGCCTTGGTGTCTTCTGCCAGCGCCCAGAGCTTGTCGGCATCCTCGCGTCCGACGAGCTTTTGCACGTAGTGCTGATCCATCCGCTGACCGGATCCGAGCTGACCTCCATTGCGACCGGACGCTCCGAAGCCCACCCGCTGCGCCTCTAACACCACGACCCGGCGCCCGGCTTCTGCCAGATGCAAAGCGGCGGAGAGACCGGTGAATCCTGCGCCGATGACGCAGACATCTGCTGTGGTGTCACCTTCCAACGGCGCGTAAGGGCCGGGCGGGGTCGCGGTGGCGGCGTACCAGCTTGGCGGGTACGCGCCGCGTTTGTCATTGGCGTAAAGCAGGTTCAGCGACATCGCGGGTTACACGTTGAGCAGAAGGTGCTCGCGCTCCCACGGGCTGATCACTTGCAGGAACTCGTCGTATTC
>CAKZYL010000224.1 GCA_937884705.1 uncultured Roseovarius sp.
TTCGTGGCTGCTCTCCGTCCGACGCTGCATCGCGCAATCCACTTCGGGATGACACCGATCATGTGATCCCTTAAGCCTCCATGTAACGGGGCCGATCCTAGCGGCAAGCCGGCTTTGGAAAGGGAACGTTCACCGCCGCTGCCGATTGATCTCCAAAGACGGGCCAGGAACGCAAATCCAAGAAAATTCATAGTTATAAAAGTGAAATTGAGCGATCATCTTGCCTGCTACGGCTGCGCAAAGTTTCGAAGCAAATCCTCGAGCACTTTTGCGGCGACAGATGGCTGGGCCTCGTTCTTTTTGACCAGTTTGATCTCTGAGCTCTGATCAAACCGTCCCTCCCCTATGGTTTTCATCCGCCCTGATTGCACCCAAACGTCCGCAAAGTGTTCTGGCAGGTAACCCACGAATTTCCCGGTCAATATGAGATGTGCGATGCCTTCAATTTGGTGAGCATGGGCCTTGGTTTCCATTTTGCGCGAAATAGGTGCCACATCTCTTTCCCGCAGATAGGCGCGTTTGGCGTAAGCGGAGTTTTTGACAAGCGCGTCGATATCTTCGCCGTCTTGAGCCTCAAACAGCGGATGCCCGGCTGCGCAATAAAGGCCCATACGTTCTAATCCAAGAGACGTGTAGGTCAGGCCTGGTTTATGCTTGTGAAACACACCGGCTCCGATGTGCACACGCCCGTCCAGCACGGACATTTCAATGTCATCGGGCGCTTGCGCGAAAAGATCGATGAAGACATCCGGTGCCTGCGCGACAAAGGCCTTGAGTGCTTTCGCAAAAGGCGACCATTCGTTGAAAACCCAATTGTCGATCACAGCGATGGCCAGATTGCCGGTCAACCTGCCACGCGAGGCATCAATGGTTTCACCGAACGCACGCACGGCGCCGAAAAGCTGCTGCGTTGCATGATAAACGAGCTTGCCCTCCTCGGTCAGACGAAAGCCCGACCGACCACGTTGGCAGAGCGTCATGCCCAGGCGGATTTCCAAATCCGAGACTTGGCGAGAAATTGTGGATGGCGCGACGTTGAGTTCCGCCTGCGCGGAGGAATAACCCTTTGCCTCCACCACCGTACTGAAGACGTGGAGCAGGTGAAGATCGGCTTTTGACAGTGGCAGAGGCAGCATGGTTTACATGTACTTTCATGCAAATGAATTTGCTTATTGTGTAATTTATAGAAGCCCAGCCTCGTGTCACATTTCAAGCGAATTCACACGACTTAAGGGAATGCACTATGTCAGACGGGGCCAATGCTCTGACCAAATGGGGCATTAACAATGACTATGCCAAGCTCCACGATGTGCTGCTGGGGCGGCCTGAATTCTACCGTTGGGTAGACGCGGGCCCACTGATCGGGCGCACGCTGGCCAATGCGGACAAAACGGGACACAGGTTCGACCTGCAACTTGCCATGCGCCAGCATGCAGAGATGGTGTCGATCTATGAGGAAAATGGCGTCACCTGCCACTACCTCGAAAGCGATGAAGTGTTGCACCGAAATTTCTTTGCGAGAGATAGCTCCGCTATGTCGCCCTGGGGCGCCCTGATCTGCCATATGCAGCTCAAGTGCCGCCGGGCCGATTATGTCACGGCGATCAAGTTCTATCAGGACAACAACATCCCGATCTGGAAATTCGCCACCGCCGGGCATTTCGAAGGCGGGGATTTCAACATTATTGAACCGGGGCGTGTTCTCATCGGCTATTGCGGTGAACGCTCGGAGAAGGAAGGCTCCGAACAGGTGGCCGCGTTCGTCCGCGCGGAAGGCTGGGAAGCTGTCGTCGCCCCGATCAGCCGTGAATTTGTGCATATGGACGGCCTCATCGTTCCCTTGGCCGAAAAACTAGTGGTAGCCTGTATCGACGCTATGGAGCCCTGGCTTGTTGAGGTTATCAAGGGGTGGGGGATTGAGATCGTCGATGTGGCGTATCGCGAGGCCAAGAACCTAGGCGTCAATCTGGTGGCTTTAGGAGACGGTAAGGTCCTGTCCATGGCCGGTGCCACGGAGTTGAATGACAAGATGCGCGCCTTGGGGTTTGAGGTCTATGACCCGGACATGTCCATGTTCACCCTGGGCGGCGGTGGCGTGCATTGCCTGGCTCAAGCGCTCTGCCGCGAGGAGGCCTAGCCGCCCAGCAAAGAGAAAAAAGAAGTCCAACTACGGAGAGAAGAATGAAACCACTAAATCACCTGACCAACCAACTCAAAGCAAACCGCATCTCCCGACGCAGTTTTATGCGGCAGGGTCTCGCCGCGGGCGTGAGCTTGTCAGCGCTGAGCATGGCGGCCAGCAAAGTTGACGCCGCGACGCCCAAAAAGGGTGGGCACATGACAGTGGCACGGGGCCACGGATCGACCACCGATGTGCTGGACCCAGGTATCGTCGAAAACGGCTACACCATCGGCCTGTGCTTGGGCGGGTACCAGGGCTATCTCACCGAAATCGGCGGTGATGGCAGCCTAGAACCTTCCATGGCAGAGTCGTGGGAGGCCTCAGCTGACGCGAAGACATGGATGTTCAAACTGCGCGACGGGATGGAGTTCCACAATGGCCGCACGGTGAAGGCCGCCGATGTAATTGCCTCAATCAACCACCACCGGGGCGAGGACAGCACTTCCGCCGCGGCACCTCTGGTGTCTTCGGTCAAAGATATGAAGGCCGATGGTGACAACGTCATCGTGGTCGAACTGGAAGCCGGAAATGCCGACTTCCCCTTCATCATGACCGACTACCACCTCCCGATTATGCCTGCCAATGACGATGGCACGATGAACTGGCAGGATCTGGTGGGGGCCGGGGCCTACAAGATCGACAAATATGATGCGGGCGTCAGCACCGCTCTGTCGCGCCATGGCAACCATTGGTCCGATGCTGTCGGGCATCTGGATACGGTAGAGGTGCTCTCCATCATCGACACCAACGCCAGAACGGCAGCCATGGCCTCAGGCGACGTTCAAGCCATTGACCGGGTGGATCTGAAAACCGCGGAACTGATGGGCCGCAAACCAGGCGTAAATTTGGTCACTGCCACGGGCACGCTGCACTACTCATTGCCCATGCTGACGGACACCGCGCCCTATGACGACAACAACATTCGGCTGGCCATCAAATACGCCGTGAACCGTCAGGAAATCGTCGACAAGATCCTCTTTGGCTATGGCGAGGTGGGCAACGACCATCCCATCGGCTCGGGCCAGCGGTACTTCAACAAAGATCTGGCACAGCGTGAATACGATCCAGACAAGGCGAAGTTCCACCTCAAAGAGGCCGGGCTCGATTCATTGGCGATCAAGATCAACGCATCTGAGGCCGCCTTTGCAGGGGCTGTGGATGCTGCCATTCTGATCCAGAACTCGGCCAAAGGGGCTGGGATCGAACTGGAGGTGGAGCGCACCCCTAATGACGGTTTCTGGGCCGATCACTGGATCAAGTCGCCCTTCATCACCAGCTATTGGAGCGGTCGACCGGTGGAGGATCAGATGTTCTCAACCGCGTATCAGACGGGTGTGTCCTGGAATGAAACGCGGCAGGCCAATGAGCGTTTTGATGAGCTTCTGGTCGCAGCGCGCGCCGAACTCAACGAAGATACCCGCCGCGCGATGTACTACGAGATGCAAGAGATCGTGCACAATGAGGGCGGCGCTCTTATTCCGATGTTTGCATCCTATGTCTTTGCCATCGCGGACAATGTGGGCATGCCAGAGAAGACCGCAACCAATTGGGACATGGACGGCGAACGCTGGATGGAGCGTTGGTGGCTCACCTGATGTGACCTTGAACCACTTGCGTTATGCGAAGGTGTCACTCCCTGTGCGCCAGCATACGCGACAAGCGCCGGCCGCACGCCGGCGCTTGTTTGGTGTGAAGCATCCTTACAAACTGGCCTAAAAGACAAAAGGACCGTTGACGGCCCAGCGGCGACCTTGAACACGCTGTTCGAGAACCCAATTGCAGCCCACAAAGCCGTCATACGCTGCGATAGCCCTAAAAACGTTCCAACGACCATGCATCCGCGGGACAGATCCAAGTTTTGAACTGCGGCCCCAACGCAAAGTCAATCCAATGGTCAATGAATACTAATTTCATCACCTACCAGTTTCGTTGGAAAGAAACCTTGTGCAGGCGATGTTCGTCTTCGAACTCAGCTTCGATGGATTTGGATTGCAGTTGACCGGTCAGTCGCCACGCGAAAATGACCGCGACAAGGGCAAAGAAGACACCGCCAACAGCCTGACCGATGAGCACGCCCCCGGCACCTGCCAATGACGCGCCAACCAGGACAAAGGGCCAGGTGCCTAGGGTATGGCGGCCCCAATTGATACCTGTTGAGTAAAGCGGATGCCCAAGGTTATTGAAACCCGCGTTGCAGACAAAGATCGCGCCATTAAAGAACTGGAACAGCGCCAGAGGGCCACAAAACAAGAAAATCAGGCGCTGCATCTCTCCTGTTGCATCAAAAAGCTCGGAAATGGGACCTCGAAAGACAAACAACAACGCTGCAGCGACAAGCACATAAACACCCACGAATTGAAGCCCGGCCACGAAGGCGCCGCGCACACGTTCGTATTTCTGCGCTCCAAAATTTTGACCGACTATCGGACCGATGGCTCCCGAAAGTGCCAGCACCACAGCAAAGGCCAATGGCGTAAGGCGCCCGATCACGGCCATAGCGGCGACAGCGTCTGTGCCAAATTTGGCCATCTCGCGGGTGACGATCGCGGTTCCGAAGGGTGTCGCTAAGTTTGTCATGACGGCCGGAACCCCGATCGAGATCACCGCTCCAGCGTCGCGCAGCAACACGCGAAATGATGGGCGGGCAAACCCATCATGTGTGCGGATCACATACCAAAGGCCACTGAGGCCCATCGTTATGCGTGCGGCAACCGAAGCATAGGCTGCGCCATCAAGCCCAAGTCCAAGTCCGAAGATCAAAAGTGGGTCAAGGGCGGCGTTCACAACACCGCCTGCGAGTGTCACATACATGGAAGCCTTGGCATCACCATGGGCGCGCAGAACGGCCATACTTGTCATTCCGATGCCCATAAACGCCATGAAAGGCAGAATGATTGACCCATACCTCATGGCGAATTTTAGCGTTTCGCCTTCGGCGCCAAGCATCTGAAAAAGCTCCGACAATTGGAACAAGACAAGGATTGGCACCAAGATCGAAATCAACAGCGAAAACAGCGCGACCGAGGTGGCCAATTCACGCGCCCTCGCCTGGTCGCCTGCACCAAGGGCCCGTGCCACCAAACTGCCAGCTGCGATCGACAGACCGATGTTGATGGCATTGGTGAAGAAAAGAAGTGTGCCGGTGTATCCAATTGCAGCGGCCAGCTCGGCCTGGCCAAGCATTGAGATGAAAACCATGTCCACGAAATCGACGGCAAAGATCGCGACAATCCCAACTGATGCCGTAAAGGACATGACTGAGACATGGCGCATCAAACTGCCTTGAAGAAAGATGGCCTGTGTCACGGTGCGAACTCTCCTGCTTTGGAAGCCCGTTCACGAAACGAAAAAAGGCCCGCATACGCAAGATGCATGGGCCAGTTAAGCGAAAAACCGACACCATATCCCCAGAAAACACGTCAGTTCGTCTCGTTCTACCGGCAAAGGCCCGACATCGAGACCAACGCCTGATGCGAAGTCTTGGCCCAACACAATCAAAACCGATTGAGACAGAAAGACTTTGAGCAGGACAGTGGCCCTCCCGCTCAGCCGCTGCAGGTCGTCGAGCAACAGCGCTTTGACCCCGTGCGTGCCTAGTTCAAGACCCAGATATGGGCGCGCGTCTTATGATACTGCGCCCCTTCGGCACGCCCAAGCGGGCAGTCCGCATTGATTTTTTGATGATGCTGAGATGTCCGTTTATTAGCACTGGGCGACGTGAGGCACTGCCATTTATGGCTTGGCTTGAGCCGTTCAAAATGCTCTCCTATCGGGCAGACGGGGGAAACATGATGACACAAACCGCAGACACATTCCGCTCGGGCGAACTCACCACCAGCGGATTTGCTGGCTGGTCTGACGACATTATAGAGGAGTTTCGTCGCAATGAGTTCAACGGCCGCATCGGCACCGATCTGGTCTTTGAAAACGACAGTGTGCGCGTCTGGCACATGACGCTCAAACCCGGCGAACGCATGCCGGTGCATCGCCATGTGCTCAGCTATTTCTGGACAGCTATGGCGTCTGGCCGCTTTCTGCAACGCACCTATGATGGCACCACCTATGAAAGCGATGTGGAGGCGGGGCTGACGCATTTCTACCACGTCGGTGAAGGCGAGTTTGCCCTGCATAACCTCGAAAATGTGGGCGCGACCACGATGATTTTCTGCGCGGTAGAGCTGAAGAAAGAAAGCGCCAACCGGCCGCTTCCGATCTGAGCGCGTGGGCCGGCGGCGCAAATCCGACAAATTGGTGGGGGCCGCCGTGGGCAGCGGCATTGTGGCGCGCGCTGCCGAACAGGGGGGCGCGGACTTTTTGCTGGCGATCAATGCGGGCCGACTGCGCAGTATGGGCGTGCCCTCCATTGCCTGTATGCTTCCGATCCATCACGCCGCTGACCTCACCTGGGAGTTTGCCACCTCTGAGATCCTGCCAATCACCGATTTGCCGGTGTATGTCGGGGTGAACTGTTGGACCAGCGCAATCGCCCCCGAAGACCTTGCCCAACAGATTATGCAGGCCGGGTTTGCCGGGGCCGTGAACTTCCCCACCACCATGCACTACTCCGATGCCTTCCAACACATCCTGGATCGCGCCGGTCTGGGCACCCGCCAGGAAATCGCGCTTTTGCAGGCGGTGCAGGCGGCGGGCGGCAAATCCATGTTCTACTGCGGCACGCGCAATCAGGCGCGCATGGGGGCAGATGCAGGGTTGCAGGCACTTGTGTTTAACTTCGGCTGGAACCTGGGTGGCGCGCTGGGTCATCAACCGCGTCAATCCTTGGAAGAAGCAGCGCAGCAAGCCAATGAAGTGAGCCGCTTTGTCAAGAAAACCCGACCCGATTTGCAACTTTATCTCGAAGGGGGACCGATTGCCGAGGCCGCAGACCTCAGCTTCGTCTCTCAAAACGCAGAAATAGACGGGTACGTGGGCGGCTCCACGTTCGATCGGGTTCCGATTGAAACGTCCATCGGCGATCACATCGCGGGTTACCGCTTGGCCATGGATGCTGTCGTCAAGCCGCCCACGCAGGATCGCAAACTGATGTCTGCGGCCGCCTCTTGTGGGCTTTTTGGCGAAGGCGCGAACTTCTATAGAGCGTTGGAGGCGATCCGGCGCGCGGCAAATTCCAGCGCGCATCTGGTGGTCTGCGTTCCCCCTGGTGGGCCTCGTAGCGCGATCCTCAACCTGTTGGAAAAACTCCGCCCCAAGCCCAAGCGTGGCGGGTACATTGAGCTTGATCAGGATGGGCCAGGTCGCGTTGGGCTTTTGGAGGCAATGTTTGGCCGCTCAGATGTGGCCACAAGCCAAGCACTTCTTCGACGCGAAAACACCCATCTGGTAATCCATGGCTTCGACGCCCTTCCAAACCCTGTGCAAACCCGCTTAGTGCGATTGTTGGAAAGCGGCACTTATACGCAGTCTGGCAGTTCCGTGCGGCGCGTTTCGAGGGCGCGCGTTGTCTTGGTGGTTGAGCACGCGGAAGCCATGCAGCTGCCGCAGGACGGCGAACATGTCATGCATCTGCGCTTTCCCGATCTGGCCTCTCGCAGCGAAGAGATTGCGACGCTTCTTGGGGCGATGTTCCAGCAATTGGGCGCGCAGCCCAGTTTGGTCAGCAAACTGTCCCCGGCAATCATGCAACGCCTGCGTGCCCATCTTTGGCACGGCAACGAAGACGAATTGCGCCGCGTCGCGCAGGACTGCTTGGCAGCGATACCGGCGGGCGGCGTCACGGTGGAGTTTATCGAAAACCGACTGTCTGTCGCGCCAACCGATACGACGCCCAACCTGTCCATCACGCCCAAGCAGCACCTGTTGGAGACGCTGGCCCGGCACAATTTTCGCCGAACGGATACGGCCCGGGCGCTGAACATCTCGCGGAAGACGCTGTACAATCGAATGAGGAAGTTTGACCTGCTTTAGACTGGTTGCGGCTGTTCGATCACGCCTTTTACATGGGTGGGCCAAACAACTGTCGCCATTGTTTCTGACGACTTCACCAGGCTGAGCAGGGTCACGTCGTCAGCCTCGGAAACATCAGCCACGGCAGCCACCGCGCGGGTGCGTGTCAGCTCGCTCGGAAAACCGCTTTCATAGGCGCGGACCTTGGGCAACACGAACAGGGTGCGAAACCCCATTTGAACGGCGCGACGTGCGTCCTCGGGCGTGGCCACCGATGCAATACACCGAAAACCTTCTTCGGCGCAGGCGGCGAGGTTTGCCAATTCGCGCGCCATGCCCAGATCGACTTCATCAAGGTTGGTCACAAAGTCCGGATCATGCTGACACACCGACGGCAGGTTGCAGACCCAAGGCAGATTTGCCGTCTTCAAATCGAATAGCACCCGCTGCCGTTGCAAAAGCGGATTGCCCAGAAACACGCCAGCACACAAGCCGGATTTTTCATCGGGTCCTTGGGGCAATTCCCTGACCCAACCGCTCGGGTCTGCGTTGCTGGGCAAGAGGGCTGCGAGTTCCGGGGCAAGAGCAGGCTTGGGAGGGCCAAAAACCGGCATGAGAATCGCCTTGGGCAGGTCCATACCTGCTGATTTCATATGGATTGTCCACTGAAGCAAAACCATCAGCTATCTCATAAATTACCCAAAATTACCCATAATGCACCTTAAAACAGTATTGGGCGAAATTTCTGGGTATGCAATCATGTTGTACGCCCCGATAGCGGGCCTGGGAGGACACATTGCCAATTCTTATAGGATCGAGGTCGTGAGATCTCTCCGACAACGGCCATTGTTGACGGCGCTTGTATTGCTTTTGGCGGTCGTTTTACTGTGGATGATCTTTGCCGTTTGGCCGGAATGGCTGGTCGATGCGCTGGGGCGCAAGAAGACATTTGTAAACACGCTTTTGAACGGTTTGACCCTGGCGGGGCTTTACTTCCTTGTCGCCAGTGGGTTCACGCTGGTCTTCGGGTTGATGCGAAACGTGAACCTGGCCCACGGGGCGATGTATCTGCTGGGCGGCTATATCGGTTATGAAGTGGCCGAGCGCACCGGAAGCTGGATCCTGGGGGCGGCTGTGGCGTTTCTGGCTCTGGCCATCATCGGGGTCGTTCTGCAATTGGTGGTCTTCCGCCGCATGCAGGGCGATGACCTGCGTCAGACCTTGGTCACGATTGGAATTTCCATCGTGGCGGCCGACCTTATGCTCGCCGTCTGGTCTGGCACGACCTACCAGTTTCAACCGCCCGACTGGCTTTTTGGTGCAACCGAACTGCCGATCATTTCTGCGATCCGGTCCTCCGGGGATGCGGTATTTTTAAAATACCCCACCTATCGCCTGGCCGTCCTTTTCATCGCCATCGTCGTGGGTGTTGCGCTTTGGCTTTTCCTGAACCGGACAAAGCTGGGGATGATGGTGCGCGCAGGCGTCGATGATCGGTCGATGCTGGAGGCCACAGGCGTCAATGTGAACCTTGTCTTCGCCATGGTCTTTGCCATTGGTGCCGGGCTTGCCGGGTTTGCGGGTGTGATCGGGGGCACTGCGCTCTCCATCGCGCCAGGGGAGGATGTGCGTTATCTGCTCGCCTCGCTGGTGGTCGTCATTGTGGGTGGCATGGGCTCTGTAACCGGGGCAGCCATCGGAGCGCTGCTCATCGGAATGGCGGAGCAATTCGGTCTCGCCTACTTCCCGACCTATGGCGTGGTGTTGACCTTCCTCATCATGATCGGGGTCTTGGCCTTCCGACCGCAGGGTTTGATGGGTCAGGCATGACGACGCCGCGTTCATATCTTGGGCAGATCCAGCCTGGCTGGTGGGTGCTGGCGGCATTCCTGCTGGTCTACCCTTGGTTCGCGACAAACTTCTTCACCTACCAGATCGGGGGCTACACCTTGATCCTGGGCATGATCGCGCTCTCCCTCATGGTGCTTGCAGGCTATGGCGGGATGGTGAGCCTCGCGCAGATCACAGTGGCCGGCGTCGCAGCCTACACGCTTCCCATTTTCGGGGAAAACTCGGTGGGAGTGCTGGGGCTCGGTTGGCCAGAATGGGTGCTGTACCCCTTTGCCATCCTCATTGCGGCTGTCTTTTCCACGCTCGTGGGGCTGATCTCTGTGCGAACCGAGGGCATTTACACCATCATGATCACGCTCGCGATTGCGGTGTCGTTCTTTTTCTTTGCGCGCCAGAACTACGCGCTCTTCAACGGCTTCCAAGGATTTTCGGGCGTCGATGCTCCAAGCTTCTGGGGGATCTATTGGCGCGATCCGATGCCGTTTTACTACCTGTGTTTGGCCTGTGCTGCGTTTTTCTTTTGCGCCACTGTCTATGGTGCGCGCTCGACCTTCGGGCTGACGCTGCAAGCGATCCGGGACAACCCGCGCCGGATGGGGGCGCTGGGCTACAATGTGACCGCCCACCGGGTCTATGCCTTCTTTTTGGCCGGTCTGATCGCGGGTACGGCGGGCGTTTTGCTGGTGCTGTTCAACGGGCGCGTGTCGCCCGGCACCATCGGAGTTGATATCGCCATCGACATTCTGGTGATTGCTGTGGTCGGCGGCCTGCGTCACCCGATTGGTCCGTTCCTGGGCGCGCTGGCCTTTGTTCTTTTGGAAAACTTTGCCATCGATCTGATTGACCGGGAACGGTTCAATACGGTGATCGGGATGGCCTTTCTTCTTGTCGTCTTCTTCTCGCCCGATGGCCTTATCGGGCTCTGGCAGAAGGCGGCCGCGAAGATGCGCCGGCGTGACAATCACGGCGCCAAACCAACCGTCAAATCCACAGGTGAGGAGACCCAAGCAGATTTGGCATGACGTCAAACCAAAGGGAGGAACTTTTATGTTTGTGAAACCAAAAATGCTGGCAACAAGCGTCTTGGCGCTATCGCTGGCGACCACCACTGCGTGGGCCGAAGACATTAAGATGGGCGCGATTGCCGTGCTCGAAGGCGCGTTCGCGGTGCTGGGAGAAGACAGCATGCGCGGCGTGGAAATGGCGCTCGAGGAATTTGGATATAGCGCAGGTGGAAAATCCATTGAGCTGATCAAGCAAAGCTCGGACGCGTCGCCCGACAGTGCGGTCCGGGGTGCGCGCAAACTGGTGGAGCAGGACGGCGTCCAGATCCTGGTGGGGCCGCTTTCGGGGTCCGAAGGGATCGCGATCAAGGACTACTCCAAAACCCAGCCTGACGTGACCTTTGTCAACGGATCGTCCGGTGCACAGGACACCACGTTGCGTGAGCCATCGGAGAACTTCTTCCGCTTCAACACCGAAGGCGCGCAGTGGATGGCGGGCCTGGGAGAGTATGTCTACAATGAAAAGGGGTACCGGTCTTTGGCCGTGGTGTCAGAGGACTATTCTTTCCCCTATACGCAGGTCTTTGGCTTTCTTGAGCCGTTCTGCCGACTGGGCGGTTCAGCCCCTCAGGATGCACGGTTCTATGTGCCGATTGGCAACAAGGACTACAGCTCTGTGATCGCGGCGTTGCCCGATGAGGTGGACGCGATCTATGTGGCGCTTGGCGGGGCTGATGCCGTCAACTTCCTGACCCAATATGAGCAGGCGGGCGGTGATCTGCCGCTGATCGGTGGCTCGATCACAGTGGACCAAACCGTGCTTGGCTCCAAAGGTCGGACCCGTGAGTTTGTGATTGGCACGCCTTCGGCTGGTCCGATCTCGGACACGTGGGATGATCCCCGCTGGCAGGCATTTGTAGCAACCTACAAAGAGATGTTCCCCGATGGGTTCCCATCTCCGTCGCTTTTTGCCCATGCCTACTACATCAACACCAAAGCGGCGCTTTTGGCCTTGGATGAGGTCGGTGGCGATGTGTCCGATGGTGGGGCAAAAATGCGCGAAGTGCTCGCCGCGCTCGAGTTTGAAACGCCCACCGGCATGGTCAAGCTTGACGAGCGCCGCCAGGCCATCGGCAGCATCTTTTTGACCGAAGTGGTCGAAGGGCCGGACGGCAATCTTCTCAACAAGACGATCAAGGTGACGGAAAATGTGAACCAAACCTTGGGCGTGCCGTATGAGAAGTTCCTCGAATACGGTGCTGTGAGCCGCGAAAACCCGGCTTGCGAGTAAGCTGTTGAAAAGCCGTACCGACGCTCTCACCCGTCTCCAATCTGCGGGGCAATATGCCCTCGAATTGGAGGCGGTCAGCCGCCACTTTGGCGCGCTGGTGGCTTTGGCCGACATCAATGTCGCGGTCAAAGCTGGGGAGCGTCGGGCGGTTTTGGGCTCAAACGGGGCAGGAAAGACCACGCTCTTCAACGCCATCACCGGAGATTTCCCAGTGACCACGGGCCGGGTCCGGTTTTTCGGGGAAGACGTGACCGACCTGCCGGTGCATGACAGGATCCGGCGAGGGCTTCGCCGGACCTACCAAATATCGCAGCTGTTCGAGAACCTGTCGGTGATCGACAACTTGTATCTTGCGTGTCGCGGTGTGTCGCAGAACCGCTTTGCTCTGCGTCGGCCGGGCCCGTCGGATGCTCGGCGTGCGATGGCGCAAACCCTGTGCGAGTTGGTGCATCTTCAAGACGTGCGTGACGCTGATGTGAGCACGCTGAGCTATGGCCAGCAGCGACAGTTGGAGATCGGCTTGGCCTTGGCGGGCGCACCGCGCTTCATTCTCTTTGACGAACCTGCTGCCGGACTTTCGCCCACCGAACGGGTGGAATTGATCGAAATCCTGCAAGCGCTGCCAAGCCATATTGGATACATCATCATCGAACACGATATGGATGTTGCCCTGCGCGTCGCTGACACGGTCACGATGATGCATAACGGGCGGATTTTCAAAGAAGGCACGCCCGAGGAAATCGAAAGCGATCCCGAGGTACAGGCCCTTTATCTGGGGGGCGGGCATTGAGTGACACGTCCGTCATAAAGGTGCGCGGACTGCACGTGCATTACGGGGCCTCGCACGCCCTGCAAGGCGTCAACATTGAGGTGTCAGAAGGCGTGCATTCCGTGCTGGGCCGCAACGGCATGGGAAAAACCACGCTCTGCAATGCCATCATGGGGCTCGTGCCGGTGTCTTCTGGTTCAGTGCGGTTTGAGGGCCAAGAGCTGGTTGGCAAATCCCCGCATCAGATTGCGCGCATGGGTGTCGGCTACACCCCGCAGCGGCGTCGCTTGTGGCCGTCGCTTACGGTGGATGAACATCTGCGGCTTTGCACCCAAAAGGGCAGCCCATGGACGCCCGAACGCATCTATGATGTGTTTCCCCGCTTGGCCGAACGCCGCAATAATGGGGGCGGGCAACTGTCGGGCGGGGAACAGCAGATGCTTGCCATTTCCCGGGCGCTTCTGCCCAATCCGCGCCTCCTGGTGATGGATGAACCGACGGAGGGGCTGGCCCCGGTGATCGTCGATCAGGTGGTGGATATGCTGGGCAAGCTGGCCGATGAAGGCGATATGGCAATCTTCCTTGTGGAGCAAAACATCGCCGTGGCGACCGCCGTGGCGCAGGATTGCGCAATTATGGTCAATGGGCGCATCTCCACTGTGATCGATGCGGGTAAGCTGAGTTCTGACCGAGCATTGCAGCAGCGCCTTTTGGGTGTTGGACGGCTGGATGACACGGAGGTCCCCGATCTCCCTGCCGCGCCTGTCACTGACGACGTGGCCAAACCCGCGGCGCCGCCTGAGGTCAAAGCCCCGCGCGGGTCATGGCGCTATGTGCCCCCCAAACGCTGGTCTCCGTCGCACTGGGCTGCGGCGTCGCCGTCGGTCCCGGGCCCGGCCTCAGCGGGCGCGGCGGCGGTTG
>CAKZYL010000225.1 GCA_937884705.1 uncultured Roseovarius sp.
GAAGCCGCCCAGCATCAGCACCGGCAGGGCCTTCAGAGCAATGAGCGAGAGCGAAAACTGCACGCCCGATTTTGTGCCCCACATGATGCCCGCCACCAGCGCCACGAACCCGGCGAGCGACCACACCATCACCCAGATGAAGTTCAGCGAAATGCCCACCGACAGCGCCGCCTGATGGTCGTCGGCCACCGCGCGCATCGCACGGCCCTGCTTGGTGTATTGCGAGAAGATCACCAGCGAGGCCACCAGGATGATCGCCACAAAGGTCGCCACGATGTCCAGATTGTCGATGAAGAACCCGTAATCGAACGCATTATACGTGAACTCATCAATCGCCAGATTGATCCCCTGCGGCAGGCCCACATCCAGCTTCTTGATGTCGGCCCCCCACATCAGATCGCCAAAGCCTTCCATGAAATACGCGAGCCCGATCGTCGCCATGAACAGCAGGATGGGCTCTTGGTTGACCAAATGTCGGAAGATGAAATGGTTCACGATCCAGGCAAGTAAGATCATCACCACCACCGTGAATATGATCGCCCCCAGCGCCGGCACCGTCCAGCCAAAGTAATGCACATGGGTGCCAAAGACCGCGTTGATCAGATGCGAAAACGGCACCCGGCCTTCCATGATCCCCACCAGCGTCATGGCCGCGAAAAGCGCCATCACGCCCTGGGCATAGTTGAAAATCCCAGATGCCTTGAAAATCAGAACAAAGCCCAGCGCCACGAGCGCATAAAGCACCCCGGCCATCAGCCCGTTCATCACAACTTCCATGCCCCAGAAGACCTGTTCAGGCATTGATGTTCTCCCCTCTGGTATTGTTCGTCATGGCGCTGTCTCCAGAAATGAAATCTGCAGCATCATCTTTTTGCCCTCTTGCCAGGCATCCACGACCATGGGCTTGACAAAGGCCTCACCCGCGATCCACCGGCTCTCGATCTCCTGATCTGCGGTATAGTTGCCCGCCGACACGCCGGTGGCGATCCAGGCGTCAAATGCGTCTTTCGCCACTTCGATCGGCTGGGTGACCACCTGACACTGCAGGCCCAGAGTGCCAAACGGCGGGCGCACGGCCATGCTCGCGTTGCCGGGCAAATCAAACCCCTGCCCCACGGGATCATCGATCAGATCAAGCCCCAGGATAGACGGTACGCCGCCCTTTTCCATCGGTGTGACGCAGCGCTTGAGGAACTCGTCCCAGCCGCCGGCCTGCGCCGATCCCGCCATCGCCAATACCGCGGCAAGCATCCCTGCCGCGACGCCCCACGGGCAGTTTATGGACGCAGCGCGATCAATCATGCGATACCCCGAGATAGGCGTCGATCACGGCCTGGTTGTTGCGCACGTCATCGGGAGAGCCGTCGCCAATCTTCTGGCCGTAATCCATCACCACCACCCGGTCGGAAAGGTCCATCACCACGCCCATGTCATGCTCAATGAGCACGATGGTGGTGCCAAACTCATCATTCACGTCGAGGACAAAGCGGCTCATGTCCTCTTTCTCTTCCACATTCATGCCCGCCATGGGTTCATCAAGGAGTAGAATTGAGGGCTCGGCGGCCAGCGCGCGGGCCAGTTCAACCCGCTTTTTCAAACCATAAGGCAGTCGTCCCACGGGCGTCTTGCGGATGCTCTGAATTTCCAGAAAGTCGATGATTTTCTCAACGAATTCGCGGTTTTCGACCTCTTCCTGTTCGGCAGCACCTTTCCAGATCGCCTGCGCGAAAAGCCCGGTCTTCATTTGCCGGATGCGACCTGTCATGACGTTGTCAAGCACGGTCATGCCCTCAAACAGCGCGATGTTCTGAAACGTCCGCGCGATGCCTTGGCGCGCGACCTGATAGGGCTTCATCGGCGGGCGCAGCTGACCCTGATACCAGACCTCGCCCTCCTGCGGATTGTAAAAGCCCGAGATCACGTTGAGCATTGATGATTTGCCCGCACCATTGGGCCCGATGATCGCGCGGATCTCACCTTCGCGGATGTCAAAAGAAATGTCCTTGATCGCCACCACGCCGCCAAAGCGCAGGGTGATGTTCTTCATCTCCATCACCACGCCGCCGATCTTGCGACCGTCCTCAGTGGTGTACCCTTGTTCAGCGTCAAGCATTTGATACATAAACCTTTTTCACAAGTAACATTTTAACTGGGCACGACACCCAAAGGGATGGTGGGTGGGGCGATGCCGATAGGCGAGCGTCAGTCACCATCCTCACCCTCCCGCACTCGGCGGCAAAATACCATGCGGCGTGATTACATCCGTGGCCAGCGACGGCCCGCCACAGTCAGGGTGGCCGGCCGCTTCGCTCACCGTTGATCGAAATTCTGACCGCGTGGAAAAGCTTGTCACAACAGGGCAGCCGCGCGCGTTTTTTTCTGTGAGCCGAAATGCCGTCAGCCCTTCGCGTGAAACCGTCTGCTCGTCTGCGTCGACCGCTTGAAACGCCGCTCGCACCGCTGCGATGTCCTCAGCGGCAAGAGCCGTGCCAGGCGCGCCGCGCACCTCGCAGATCGCGCGGAACCCGGCGCGGGTGGGGTATTCGGTCAACCACAGCTCAAACGGCCCGCCATCGGTGCCCCAGACGCCGGTCGGCACGGTGCGCCGGCCGGGTGCCGTAAAGCTCAGCTCGATGCGCGGGCCGAAAAAGAGATCATCCTCCACCACATCGAAAAAAACGTCTGGCAAACGAGCATCAAGCCCCGCCACATTCAGCATCTCACCGGAGAGCACAGCGTCCGCGCAGCGATCTCGAAGATCCTGCCAGGCCTCCGTAAGAGATCCTGTGACAGCGTTTGTCTCAGCATCCGTTACTGAGTCGGTTTGAGCGAAACCCGGGGCGCCAAGGGCGCCCAAGACGCATATGGTTGCCATCATTTGCCTCATTCAGCGGCCACCTTTTGCGGCTCGGCCTGAACAATCTGCGCCTCGACGATCTTCAATGTGGCGCTGATGTACCCTTTGCGACCGTCCTCATAAGTGACCTCGGTCTTGGTTGCGATCTCGGAAGAGCCGTCATAGAGCGCGCCCAGCAGATCCTCGAATTTCTCGCCGATCACGCCGCGGCGCACTTTTCGCGTGCGGGTCATCTCGCCGTCATCGGCATCAAGCTCCTTGTGCAGCACCAGGAAGCGATGCACCTGGCAATGGGCCAGCATAGGATCCTCCGCCAGCGAGCGGTTCACCTCTTCCACATGACCCTTGATCGCGTCCAGAACCTGCGGGTTGCCCGCCAGTTCCTGATAGGAGGCGTAGCCGATATTGTTGCGCTCCGCCCAATTGCCCACCGCCGTCAGGTCGATGTTGATAAACGCCGTGCACTTTTCCCGCTGGTTGCCGAAAACCACGGCCTCCAGGATGTTGGGATAGAATTTCAGTTTGTTTTCAACATATTTAGGCGCGAACATCTGGCCATCGGCCATTTTGCCTACGTCCTTGGCGCGGTCGATGATCCGCAGGTGCCCGTTGGCCTCATCAAAGAACCCGGCATCGCCCGTGGCGACCCAACCTTCGGCATCCTTGGTCGACGCGGTGCTGTCGGGGTTCTTGTAGTACTCCTCGAACACACCTTCGGAGCGGTAGAATACCTCGCCACTGTCGGCGATCTTGATCTCCACGCCCGGGGCCGCCACACCCACGGTGTCATTGCGCACCTCGCCATCGGGCTGCAGCGTGATGAAGACGCTGGCCTCGGTCTGGCCGTAGAGCTGTTTGAGGTTGATGCCGAGCGAGCGGTAGAATTCAAAGATCTCCGGCCCGATCGCCTCACCCGCGGTGTAGCCCACGCGGACGCGGCCAAAGCCCATCGTGTCCTTGAGCGGGCCATAGACGCAGAGATTGCCGATGGAGTATTTCATCTTGTCCCATGCGCTCACCGATCCGCCGTCGAGGATCTTGGAGCCTACCTTGAGCGCATGATCCATAAAGTGGTGGAAGAGCCACTGTTTGAAGCGACCGGCATCCTCCATGCGGATCATCACATTGGTGAGCTGCATCTCAAACACGCGCGGCGGGGCGAAGTAGTAGGTCGGCCCGATCTCGCGCAGATCGGTGTGCATCGTCTCGGCGCTTTCGGGGCAGTTCACGCAGAAGCCGCACCAATAGGCCTGACCGATGGAAAAGATGAAATCGCCCACCCAGGCCATAGGCAGATAGGCCAGCACCTCATCATCGAGCGTGAGCTTGTCGAATTCCGAGGATGAGCGCGAGGCCTCAAGAATGTTGCGGTTCGACAGCACCACGCCCTTGGGTTTTCCAGTGGTGCCGGAGGTGTAGAGCATCACGCAGGTGGTGGCATAATCAAGCTTGCCGCGCCGCGCCTCGAGATCGCCCATGAACTCATCACGCGCCGCAACGCCCTGTTCCTG
The DNA here is from genome assembly GCA_937884705.1 of uncultured Roseovarius sp. Lineage (GTDB taxonomy): Bacteria > Pseudomonadota > Alphaproteobacteria > Rhodobacterales > Rhodobacteraceae > Roseovarius. Next base: position 4,369 of record CAKZYL010000225.1, read on the forward strand.
CACATGGCTGAACTGGTGCAATTTGTGGTGGTCATACTTTCGCAACCCGCGCGGATCCACGTAGATCATGTGCTCGAACTGATCGAGCTTGTCTTGAATGTCGATGATCTTGTCGACCTGTTCCTGGTCTTCGACGATGGCAAAACGCGCACCGCAATGTTCCAGGACATAGGCCATCTCATCAGAAGCGGCATCCTGATAGACCGGCACCGGGATTGCCCCCACGGATTGGGCTGCGACCATGGACCAGTAGAAATAGGGCCGGTTGCGGCCTGCGATGGCGATGAAATCGCCCTCGTTTACGCCCAGGTTCAGAAAACCCAGAGCAAGCGCGTCCACTTCCTTGGCGGTCTCCGCCCAGGTCCAGGATTGCCAAATCCCAAATTCTTTCTCTCGATACGCCGGGCGATCCGCAAAAACTGTCGCGTTTCGTTGCAAAAGCGCAGGGATGGACGCCAGTCCGTCCCTCGCCGATGACGAGTTACCCACGTTTTCTTCCTCCCGTTGGTCCGCGCTTTTGCGGACTGTCGTCTTGTTGCATCCCTGTTCGATGCGACGATTCATTGTTTATACAGGGTGCTTTATTTCTTGCTCACGTCAACACCAATCCTTGCATGATCGGGTCCTAGTCGGGGCCCGGGCGGGTTGACAGCGACGCCCGCGCGGTTTGATCTGCCCAAAAAAGGTCGCTGATCATGCCCGCTAAGACCGTTGAATACTGGTTCGAGTTTGCGTCCACCTATTCCTATCTCAGCACCATGCGCCTTCCAGAACTGGCGCGCGCGGCGGGGGTGACGGTGGTGTGGCGGCCGTTCCTGCTGGGCCCGATCTTTGCCGCGCAGGGCTGGGACACCTCGCCTTTCAATCTCTATGCGGCCAAAGGTGCCTATATGTGGCGCGACATGGAGCGGCAGTGCGAAAACTACGGGCTCGAGCTGCACCGCCCCGATCCGTTTCCGCAAAATTCTCTTCTGCCCGCGCGTGTGGCCCTCGTGGCGCCCGAAGGCGCGGCCAAGGTGGCGTTTTGCCAGAACGTCTATCTGGCCCAGTTCAGCGCGCGGCAGGATATCTCTGACCCCGAGGTGATCATGGCCTGCGCGGCGGCGGCCAAATTGCCATCTGGCATTCTGGAGGCGGCGCAGACCACCGAGAACAAGCATGCGTTGAGGTTGGCGACCGAAGAGGCGGGGCGACATGGGATCTTTGGCGCGCCGTGCTTTCG
>CAKZYL010000226.1 GCA_937884705.1 uncultured Roseovarius sp.
TGCCCATAACGCAGAGCACCTCGCCGCGATCCACCTGCAAGGAGATTTCGCTCAGAATCTGACTGCCGCCATAGTGCAGCGCCAGGTTTTCGACCTCGATCAGATTACCGGCCAAGATACACCTCAATGACGTTTTCATCCGATGTGACGTGATCAATGGAGCCTTCCGCCAGCACCGAGCCTTCGTGCAGCACGGTCACCTTGCATCCAAGCCGGCGAACGAACTCCATATCGTGTTCCACCACGACGACGGCGCGGGTTTCAGCTGCTTTGACGAGGATATCAGTCGTATGTTCTCGCTCGGCCACTGTCATCCCCGCTGCGGGCTCATCCACAAGCAAAAGGCGCGGGTCCTGCGCCAAAAGCATGCCGATCTCCAGCCATTGCTTTTGCCCGTGGCTGAGCTCACCTGATTTGCGATCGAGCCCGGGCAGGAGGCCAATTTCTTCTGCCAGTTCCGTGACGCGCTCCATATCGCCGGCCGACGGTTTGAACCGCAGCACCGAGAGCGGCCCGCGCGATTTTTTGAGCGCGAGCATCAGGTTGTCCGCCACTGTTTGGTCCTCAAACACGGTGGGGCGCTGGAACTTGCGCCCGATGCCCGCCTGCGCGATCTGGCTTTCGCTCATAGATAGGAGCGACACAGATTTTTCGCCCCAGAGCACGCGGCCTTCATCCGGTTTGGTTTTGCCGGTCACGATGTCCATGAAGGTGGTTTTACCGGCACCATTGGGGCCGATTACAGCGCGCATCTCGGCCTCGCCGATGGCGAAGGTCAGGTTGTTGATCGCTTTGAAACCGTCTAATGAGACCGAGACACCGGAGACTTCCAGAAGCGTACTCATTTGTCCGCCTCCTTTTCCAGCAACGCGCCTTGATCAGGGCCAAGCGGCGCGCCCTTGCGATCGGGTGCGCGGCGCTCCGTGATCAGATCAAAAAGCCCGCCAATGCCACGGGGGGCGAACAGGGTGACGGCGACGAAGGAAAGGCCCAGAAGGACGATCCACCAATCGACCCATTCAATCGTGTAAAAACCCAGATTGATGTCGGGTGCCTGGCCTCCGGTGAACCATGTCGACAGAAGCGAGACAAAAGCCGCACCAATGACCGCGCCGTAGAGCCGCCCACGCCCGCCGATCGCGACCCAGACGGCGAGATAGATAGACGCAATCGGCGCAATCTCGGCCGGATTCACGATACCCGCTTGCGGATAATAAAGCGCGCCTGCCAGCCCCGCGATGATCGCGGTCAAGGTGAAGATGAAGAGCTTGTAGGCCTCAACCGAGTACCCCAGAAACCGCACGCGCGCCTCATCATCGCGAATGGCGCGGATGACGGAGCCGAACTTGCCCGACACAATCCAGGCGCAGAGCAGGTAGCCAGTTCCGAGCGCGGCGGCTGATGCCCAGAAGAACCACATGGACACCGTGGATTGCGGCACGTCATCCAATCCTGGCAGATTTTGCAGGCCCGAAAGGCCGTTGTTGCCACGCAGGCCGCTGTCGTTCTGGAAAAGATAGAGCGAGAGGGCCAGAGTCATGGCTTGGGTCAGGATGGAGAGATAGACGCCCGTGACGCGGCTGCGGAAGGCGAGCCAGCCGAAAACAAGCGCGATGAGGCCTGGCACCAAGACCACCGCCGCCAGTTGCAGCGGCAGAGAATGCGCAACGGCCCAGATCGGAGGAAACTCGGATGCGCCGACGACGCCGAAGATCTGCGCGGCAATGCCGTCGGAAATTTCTTGCGGCGTCGGGGGCAGGGGGGCGGCTGCAAGGCTCTGCACTACAATGATTTCGGTGCGGGCGTACATCAGCCACATGCCGATGGCGTAGCCTCCAATGCCGAAAAACGCCATGTGGCCGAGGCTTAGAATACCGCAATAGCCCCAGACCAGATCCATCGCGAGCGCCACGAGGCACAAGCACAGCGTCTTGCCGAGGGTTTTCACAAAACTGGTGGAGATCACGCCTATCCCAAACCCTTCGGCGAGCAAGGTCACGCCCACGGTGAAGAGGGCGAGCACGGCGATGAAAATCACCACTGAGGGGTGTTTCAACGCGAAGGGCTTGCGCGTCACGCGGCCTGCTGCGACGACGCTCATCTCACGCCTCCGCCGCCCGGCCCTTGAGCGCGATGATCCCGCGCGGCCGGAACTGAATGAAGAGGATGATGAAAAGGATCATATAGGTCTGAGCCGCGAGTGTGTTGGATGGGTTCAGCCACTCGATGCCTTTTTGCAGCGTGCCCACCATCGAAGCGCCAAGGAGTGTACCCCAGATGCTGCCGACGCCGCCGACAACCACGGTCATGAAGCTTTGCACGATGTAATCTGCGCCCATCTCCGAGGTGACCTTCGCGTAAAGACCAATGGCCACGCCCGCGATCCCCGCGATGCCAGAGCCGAACCCGAAGGTCAGCATGTTGATCTTGTCGGGATTGATGCCCATCGAGGCCGCCATG
>CAKZYL010000227.1 GCA_937884705.1 uncultured Roseovarius sp.
CAGCTTGCTATCTATTGCGACGTTGAACAAAGCAAGATCGCGCAGGTAACCCGCCAGTTCGAGCCGCGCCCGGATCGCCCAGACCTGTTTGGGCAGCAAAGGTCGTTTTTGACCGATGATCCGCCCCTTGTTCCAAGCTCTTTGTTTCGGGGTAGTTGCGGGAAGTTGGACTCTTGGCATGATTTGCCCTCCGATCCACCTTCCAAACCCAGTCTCTAGCACCATGCTCGCCACGGTATTATACCGTCAACTGCAAGAAGTGTCTTCGGGCCGCCGCTGACAACAGGAGTGCTGCAGGCGTATTCGGTCGCTGTGAGCCCTCTTTGACCGATGCCGCGCCTGTGTCCAATGACCGCTTCAATGAAGATCATACAATCAATCGGGGCTTGGGCCTTTTCCAACGCGCGGATGCACACGTGTTCCGTCCGACAGTCCGATGCAGAGTACGATTTCGTCTGCGCGGGGCGCGTCAGGCACCCAGAGGGTCATTGTGTCGATATGATCAAATGACCATGCCTCATCCTTGTGGCCCAACGGCAGATCAATCGATCCACCCAATGGCCCAACCTTGTGGTTGGATGGCATTAGGGATTTGCCATCACCGATGGCTGCGCGCACCGGTTTGCCAAGGGCGGGGTGTAACAGGGCAGCTCCGTGTTCCATTGCGCCCAAAGATCCCACAAGACCGGCTTTGCCATAGCAGACAACGGGTGCTCCAAGCATGTTCACAAGCTCTTGCGTCAGCGAAGCGCCAAGCTGCGCGCCAATATCGAATAGGGGCGACAGATCTTCTTGGTGCTTCCCTGCGAATGGGTTTCTAACAACCGCCAAAGCCACAACCCGGGTGATCGGGTCGCACGCCTGATTCATTTCATCAGCGGTGATGACTTCCTTTGTAAAAATCGTTTTCCGGACACTCATCGTCACACTTTCCTTTCTTTGCCAATCACCGTCGCACCTTTGAAAAACTGGAACGCCATGCCAAGCGGAACCACCGCTGCGAAGAGGATCATTGTAAGCCACAATGGGCCTTGCGGATTACCTGTCGCATCAAGGATCGCACCTGCGACCGGCGGCGTGATCCACATGATCGCATAGTAAACCGTAAAGAACATCCCCATGCCAAAAGCTCTGACCTGAGGCTGCATCGCTTGCCCTGCCATGGCCATGATGACCCCGGCAGGTGCCATTCCGATCAGTCCAAACAGAATGCTTGCGCCAAGGCCAGCGCCTGGCATCCCGAGGAGCAAAAGCGCTACGATCGCGCCGCCCATACAGATCGCCAAGACACTATTCCGCCGACCAAAACGATCCACGATCTGCCCGGAGGCCGCACCGGAAAGGATCATGATCCAACTACCGATGCTGATGATGCCAGCGGCGGAAATGGCGGTGTGGCCGTGGTCCTCAAGAACCTTTGGCGCGAATGCCAGATAGGTCACGTAGGCTGCGTTAAAGACACCCCAGGCCGTTGCCGCACAGAGCATCAAACGCCATTCTTGCTTTGTCAGTGCAATCCGCGCGCCGCCCGCGGCATCCGGCAGATCATGCGGCGGACGGTAGAGCAAGAAAACCCCAAGGGCCGCGATCAGGCAATAGGCCGAAGCCGCCTGAAATGGGACTTGCCAGCCGTACGTTTGGGCCAACCAAGCATGGCCAACTTGGCCCATGGCGATCCCTAACGGCCAACTCATCACAAGGATGCTCATGGCCGTGGCAATCTCACGGCCCTCGAACCAGTCAGCGATCATCTTGGTAAAGTAGATCATTGCAAACAAGCATCCGACACCTGCAACAACGCGACCCATACCTAATCCCAAGCCCTCTACGGCGAGAGTCGAGATCACCCCTCCGACTGCCATCGCGATCAGCCCAAAACCAACCATGTTGCGATCAGACACGTAACGACCCCATAGCCCCGCAGGCAGCGCTAGGAAGACGCCAGGCGCCATGAAAAGCCCGATAAGCAGTCCGATGCCTGCGTAGTCCAGTCCGAAGGCCACAACCAGATCGTCTGCAACCGAAGCGAGTGTCTGGAATTGAAACCCCAATGCTGTGCGCGCTAGAAAGAGCAGAGCGAGAATGTGCCAACGGGTCATCACAGTTGGTAATTCAAGTAGATGAAATAGGGGTCGACTTCGATTGGGTCAGCACACTCTGGGTATCGGTCGATCACCTCAAAACCCAAGCGTTCAAATATCCCCATCGGGTCGCGGTTGTTGTTGATGACGTTGACCAAAAGTGTTTCTAATCCCATGCCGCGCGCGCTGTTGATCCATTCGCGCACAATCGCACTGCCCAAACCTTGGCCCACGGCCTCGGGCCGAACATACAGACGTTTCACTTCGGCTGCGTCTGGACGCACGCGGTGCAGCGTTCCGCACCCGACAAGATGGCCCGCGGCATCCTGTGCGACGATTAACTGACCGTTTGGCGGCAAGACTTTGTGCACATCAGGCCAGAACGACTCCATCAGGATCTCCGGTGTATAGCTGTGAACCATCCCAGCCTCGCTCAGTTTGCGAACAATGACGCCATAGTACTCCAACAAAAGTTCATCGAGCGCCGCACGCAAGTTGGGGTCTGATAGGTCTGACACCTTCAAGACGCGGTACGCGGCGGCAGACTGGTTTGACCGGCATGTGTCCAACATCACGCCCAACCCAGTCCGCGCAGCGCATGAACGTCGTTCCAGATTTTGGTCATGTGACTGATCTTGTCGCCGTCGAATTGCATCACATAAGCGTAATCCGAAACAACAGCTTTGCCCGTTGGTGCAATCGGTCCACCTCCCCCAGTTTGCGTGCCGTGGAATTCGGCAGAAGCAACAACAGTGCGGCGCGCCTCATCAGCAGCAAAAGCTGTCAGCTTGTAATGGCCATCCGGAACGGGCGTCAGAAGCCCCTTCATCCACTCGGCGTAGTCTGCAAGTGTCGATATCTCCGCCAGCGCGTCAGCCTGGCACGAAAAGCTTGCGCCTTCGTGGCAGAAAGGCTTGCAGCCTTCCCACCCTTTGCCAGTTTCGCAGGCTTCGAAGAATGCCTGTGCGGTCTCAAATTGGGTCATCTTAACGTCCTCCATTTTGATCTGATGAGGACAGATTGGCCCGATTCCTATGGCTTCAGCTATCGTGCAGATGCTGTAAATTCGGCATTAGACGTGCTGTATGCAAACTACAGCATTTGCAGGATTGCTTGTCGATCGCGTTCTTACCAAGCTCGTCACAAGTTTTTAGGAGCGTTTTAGGTGTCTGGACAATCAGGTCTCAGCCAAAGGGAATTGCAGATCGCGCAGTCTTATGCGGGAGGAGAGACCTATCAGACAATCGCCGACACGCTGTGCATTGCGCCGTCCACGGTTCGGACGCATCTGGCGACGATCTACCGCAAACTTGAAGTCTCCTCGAAGCTGGAACTGGCGACCTATCTGAAAGGTGACGCCCCCAAGCCCCGCAGCCAATCCGAAATGGCCGCCGTGGTGTCCGAATTGGCACTCAGCCTAGAAGAAGCCATCAGTCGCGAAAAAGCACTCAGCGAAGTCTTGCGGATTATTAGTGCATCGCACGGTGATCTGGGCGCCGTGATGCCGTTGATACTAAACTATGCGCTTGAGCTTTGCGATGCAGAGTTTGGCATCCTGTTTGAGTATCATCAGGATGGCAGGTTTCTGGCCAATCACGCTGCCGGAATTCCGAAACCATTTCAGGCGTGGCTGGATGATCAAGGTGTCTTCGCAGTCGGCTCTGAGACGGGTCTCGGCCGCATGAATAATCAGCGTGAGGTCATCAATATCATCGACGTCAAATCAGAGGCGATTTACCAAACGGACGACCCCCTGCGCTATGCCACAGCCGATCTTGGCGGGGCGCGGTCTTTTGTTGCAATCCCAATGCTCGCTGGTGACAGTTTGGTAGGCGCATTCACGATCTATCGCCAGACAGTTCGACCTTTTTCCGAAGACACCACTCGGCTAGCACAGATGTTTGCGGCCCAAAGCGTGATCGCATTAGAGAACGCACGCATGATCCATGCGATACAGGCGGCGCATTCGTGACCGAGACACGTGGCAATACAAGTGTCCTGAGCGACCGCGAACACCAAATTGCGACGGACTATGCACAGGGCGAAAGCTACCAGCAAATCGCAGACCGCTTGTGTCTTGCTCCATCGACGGTGCGCACACATTTAGCCACAATATATCGCAAACTTGGCGTGTCCTCGAAACTGGAACTGCGCGATAGGTTGACACCTGTGGCGACCATGCTCGCTGATTTACCCATTGAACATCCCGTCCGGCCTGAGAAACCGTCCATCGCCGTGCTGGCTTTTGAAAACATGTCCTGTGACCAGGTGCATGAATACTTCTCAGACTGAATCAGCTTTGATATCATCACGGCTCTGTCGCGTTCCCCCTGGCTTTTCATAATCGCGCGCAACACCACATTTACCTACAAGGGTACATCCGTCGATGTCCGCCGCGTTGCGGAAGAGCTTGGGGTTCGGTTTGTCTTGGGAGGCAGCGTTCGGCGATCGGGCCAGCGGGTGCGTGTTGCTGCGCAGTTGATCGACGGCATAACAGGCGGGCATGTCTGGTCCGAACGCTACGATGGGCAGCTTGAGGATGTCTTTGACTTGCAAGATGAGATTACCCGCAATGTGGTGGCATCTATCCAGACAACGGTTCATTTGAGTACTATTCAAGAGCCGGTTGAGCGTGCATCACGACCTGATCTGACCGTTTGGGAGCTGACGATGCGGTCCTGGCATCTGCTCTATGATTTTACGCCTGAAAGCTACGCCCATGCCAAGATCTTGCTGGAACGTGCTTTGGCGATTGATCCCGAGAGTGCCGAGGCGAACATGATCTTGTCCTTGATCAACCACCACATCGCGATCATGGGGTTTGTCCCTGACGTCCAGCCAGCAACGGAAGCGGCTTATGCGTTGGCGCGACGGGCCACGCAACTCGACGACCGCAATGAATACGCGCATTGGGCTCTGGGCATTTGTTGCTGGGGGCTGCTCAAATACGACGAGTCCCTCGCAGCCTTGGAGAGGGCTGTAGCCCTGAACCCAAATTGTTCATTGGCCTATGGCAGTCTTGGCACATTGCTTGGCATCCTTGGACGCTCCGATGAGGCTATCGCAAATCAGGAAATTGCCATCCGCTCCAACCCTCTCGATCCAAGCATTTTCTTTCGCTTTTCAGGTCTTGCGTTAGCACACTATATGGCTGGGCGCTTTGAGGCCGCAATCGAATGGGCAGAACGGGCTATTCACCGGATGCCAAGATGGTACTTCGCACATTTTGTTTTGGTCGCGAGCTATGAAGCACTCGACCGCCAAGAAGACGCTGCGAATGCAGTAAAATCCTGTCAGGACATCCTTCCCGACACCAGCATTAAAGATCTTGATCGAGTGCCTTTGAAAGACCCCGACAAACAGATTGAATTGCGAGCGCGTTTGATCAAGGCAGGTTTTTCCTAGCACCCGGTAGTTCACTAAAGCAGCCCTTGGCGGAACCGCCGCGAATTGTGGCTTTATCCTCAACCTGTAAACTCCGGTCGATATTTTCGCTGCGCCTTGAACGAAAGGCAGCGATTTCGGCCGCCACGCGGCGCCCTTAACCGAGCAGCTAAAGCATTTTCATGCTGCGTGCGCGTGCAGCGAAAAATCCGAATTCACAGGATGGGCT
>CAKZYL010000228.1 GCA_937884705.1 uncultured Roseovarius sp.
AAGGCCAACCCGCGCCCGCCGTGGCGGTTGAGGCTTTGGGAGAACGTGCGCTGCTTACAGATGCGCAGCTGCGTGAAGGCGGGGTCAAGATCCTGAATTTCTGGGCCAGCTGGTGCGCGCCTTGCCGGGTGGAGCATCCCACGCTGGTGCAACTGGCCGAAGAAGGGATCCCGATTTACGGGGTAAATTACAAAGATAACGCGGCCAATGCGGAAGGTTTTCTCGACGAGTTGGGGGATCCTTATGCGGCGATTGGCACGGATTTTGAAGGCCGCATGGCGCTGGATTGGGGTCTTTATGGGGTGCCGGAGACCTACATTATCGACGGCGATGGTACCGTGCTCTTGCGCTTTCCCGGGCCCGTCACGCAGCGGGTTTTGACCGAGACGATCCGCCCGGTGCTTGAGGCGGCGCAGTAGGGCAGTTTTTCGGTTTGGTACAAGTTGGGGTAAGATTTCAGGACCGAAAACCCAATTTGTACAAGACGTCATGCCGCCTTTTTCAGGTGATGTTTTCTGACCAATCAGGGCGGACCTAAATAAATTTCAGCCCACATGTCACAAATCCAAATCCTCGATCGTCCTCTTGATGTCACACACGAAAAGGAGACGACAATGTCAGAGCAAAGTGCACAGCGATTGGATCACTTCACAGTCGCGCCGGATCTCTTCAAGCCGATGCTGGATCAGGAAGAGCTCTTTGAGGCGTCCGAGCTGGAACACAGCCTGATGGAGCTGGTGAAACTGCGCGCCTCGCAGATCAACGGATGTGCGTTCTGTCTGAACATGCATTGGCAGGATGCGCGCGCGAATGGTGAAAGCGAGGAGCGGCTCTATCTTTTGAACGCATGGCGAGAGGCGTCGGTTTACACAGACCGTGAACGGGCCGCCCTGGCCTGGACCGAAGCCTTGACACGGATTGAGACAACGCAGGCGCCGCACGAGGACTATCAGGCGATCCAGGCGCAGTTCTCGCCGCGCGAACAGGTGGTGCTCAGCTTGCTAATCAATGCGATCAACAGTTGGAACCGGATTGCCATCGGATTTCGGATGCCGCACGGTTTGCCGCAGGATGATATGGCCGCGTGAGCGCTCAGCCAGAGGCAAACCCCACGACAGAATTTCTGTCTTTGCGGCCGCGCTTGTTCGCGGTCGCATATCGCATGCTGGGCACGGTGAGCGATGCCGAAGACATCGTGCAGGAGGGCTTTCTCAGATGGCAAAAGGCCGACCGTCGCCGCATTGACGACGCGACCGGATACCTCATCCGGATTGTCACCAACCTGTGCCTTGATCGCCTGCGCGCCGCCAAGACGCAGCGGGAGAGCTATACCGGGGAGTGGTTGCCCGAACCGATTGTCACCTCTGATGCCACTGAAAGCGTGGATCACAATGTGTCAGTGGCCTTGCTCTTGGTGCTGGAACGACTGACGCCGTTGGAACGGGCGGCGTTCTTGCTGCATGATGTGTTTGATACGGATTATGCGGATGTGTCCGAGGTACTGGATCGCAGCCCCGCAACCTGTCGTCAGTTGGTGAAACGTGCCCGCGCCCATGTGCAGGACGCGCGTCCGCGTCACAGTGTGACCCCCTCAGAGGGCAAGGAAATCACCCTGGCGTTTTTCCAGGCGGCGCGCACGGGTGATACCGATGCGCTGACACAGATGCTGTCGGATCAAGCGCAGTTGATCGCCGATGGCGGGGACAAGGTTGTGGCGGTTCGGCGCATGATTTCCGGGCGTGAGAACCTCACCCGTTTGTTTGCGGGGGTTGCGAAACTGCAGGGTGGCGTGGCACCCGACGACTGGCGGTTTTGCCACCTGAATGGTTTGCCCGCCATTTTGAGCCGTGAGGCTGACCCTCAGCTGGTGCAGGCGACCGCAGTTGAGATCGAGGATGGGCGGATTGCGCGTGTCTACATCGTCAGAAATCCCGAGAAGACCGCACATCTTGCCTCTGAATTGGGGTTGTCTTTGTGATGCGGGGCCGCGGGTATCAGCCGCGGTACTCTCCTGCCCAATCCCAGGGGCGGGTGTAGTTGCCCATCACCTCGGCCAGCTGCGCCTCGTCACAGGCGCCTGTGCGCTCGATCTGCGCCACAAGCCCGCGTTTCTTGCTGTCGATCACGTCTATGACGCGGGCGTTCAGCCCGGCCTTTTCCAGCTCGGCATTGTAGATCCGGGTGATTGCCTTTTTGCGCAGGTCGGGCTTGAAAACCTTGCCGACTGCGTTTTTGTTCAGCTCTTGCAGGACTTCTATTTGTTTGGGCCAGGCCGCGCGCTCTTTGACGGAGGATTTGCAGTGCTCCATCAGCTCGTGGGCCTCTGCCTCGCCGCCCTCGACCAGCTCGACATAGACGCACGGGATTTCGCCTGCATAGGCATCGGGCTGTCCGATTGCGCCCGCCATGGCCACGGCGGGATGCGCCATCAGCGCCTCTTCGATTTCGGCCGGGTCGATGTTGTGCCCGCCGCGAATGATCAGATCTTTCGCGCGGCCGGTGATGTACATGTAGCCATCGGCGTCTATCCGGCCCAGATCGCCTGTTCTGAGGTATTTATCATAGTGGTAGAGGTCTTTGTTCTTGGCGGCCTCGGTATAGGTGTTACCCGCGAAGACGCCGGGGTTGGAGATGCAGATCTCGCCCACCTCATCTACCGCGGCCTCAACCGGGCCACCATCTGAGCCATTTGGGCCTTCGTTGAGGATCTTGATGTCGGTGTAAGGAAACGGCACGCCAACCGATCCCACCTTCTTTTCACCGGTGGGCGGGTTGCAGGAGACAAGGCACGTGGCCTCTGTGAGGCCGTAGCCTTCGATCACGGCCATGCCGGTGGCGGACTCGAACCGTTTGAAAAGCTCCATCGGCATCGGTGCCGAGCCGGAGAACGCATTGTGCACGGTTGAGATATCGGCATCCACGGGGCGCTGCATGAGGGCTGAGACGGCCGTGGGCACGGTGATGACGAAACTGATTTTCCAGCGCTCCAGGAGCTTCCAGAAATTATCGAACACGCCGTCACCACGATATCCGGCGGGCGTCGGGAAGACGACATGGGCGCCGGATTTGATCATTGCCATCAGGATCACGTGGCAGGCGAACACGTGAAAGAGGGGCAGGGGGCACATGACGTTGTCGGCCTCTGTGAAGAGCAGCTCATGGCCGAGCCAGCCGTTGTAGACCATGCCCGAATAGCGGTGTTGTGCGACCTTCGGCATGCCCGTCGTGCCGCCGGTGTGGAAATAGGCGGCGACGCGGTCGGATTTGGCGTCATCGAAGGTCAGATCGGTTTTTTGCTGCGCGATCGCCTTGTTGAAATCCATGACGGTGGCGGAATGCGCGACGGTGACCTTTGGGCGGATGAGAGGCACGATCCAGCTTTTGGGCGGGGAGAGGTAGCGATTGAGGTCAATCTCAAGCACGGTTTTGACATTGGGCGCGTCTTTGAGGGCTTGGGCGGTCTTTTCTGCGATGTCTGTTTTGGGGAAGGCGCGCAGGGTGACGACGACTTTGGCGTCCGTCTCGCGCAGGATCGCGCTGATCTGATCGGCCTCGAGCAGCGGGTTGATGGGGTTGGCGATGCCCGCGACCATGCCGCCGATCATCGCGACCGCCGTTTCCAGCGAGTTGGGCAGGACAAAAGCCACGACATCCGTCTCGCCGATGCCCAAAGAGCGGAAGAGATTGGCGGCTCGGCAGGTCTGGTCGTGAAACTGACCCCAGGTCAGGGTCTGCGCGGGGTCTGTCGCGCCGGATGTGAGCTGGAAACTCATCGCGTTGTGGTTGGGAAATGTGTCTCGGGTGGCGCGCAGCATTTGATAGAGCGTGGTCGGCTTTTCCCGTGCGTCCCACGTCATTTCGAGCTCAAATTTGCGCGCGTCGTCGCTGGTTGAAAACTTCATCGCTGTCCTCCCACGCCGTGCGCCTGTGAGGTGCTCTTGCGAGATCCTCGGGCGACAGGCCATTGTCCTCTCTCCGAGGGGAAGTGTGATGGGGTTTTGCGCCTCCCGCAAGTCTAACGCAACGTTCCGGGCTCGGGGACCTTTCATACGCTCGCCATGGGGGCTGTGCACCTAGGCACAAACGACCTTGGGGGCCAGCCCACGACCCCACGGGATACTTTCAGCCAGAAGCAACAGGCGTGCCTCGTGTTTCTTCTGGCCACAAAGATGCCTGGCAGAAAAGGACGGTGAGGCAAGACAGGTCTTTGGCGGCTTTTTGGTGTCTTGCGGCGGATGGTTTTTGCACCGTGCGTTTCCAAGCGTCAGTCGGCGGGAAAGACGAAACAGCGTGCGCGGGGCAGGGTCATCCAGAATTGCGTGCCGGGTTCGGGGGTGAAAACGCCGGGCATCGCGGCGCGGAAGAGATCGCCGTTCGGGCCGACACGGAGCTCCAGAAGGCTTTTGCCGCCCATGAAGCGGGCGCGGTCGACCTGGGCTTCCATCGGGGTGCCGTGGCTGGGGGTGGCGCTGGGCGCGGTGCCATTGCGGAAGAACTCGACCCGGACATGTTGCGGACGAATGACAATTTCAGCCGCATCGCCCTCTCCCATCCCCGGGGCGTCAAACCGGCCAAAGGCTGTGTCTATCTGACCACCGGAGACCTTGCCCGTGACCACGTTGATATCACTGAAAAATGCGACTGCGTTGCGGTCCACGGGGTGGGAATAGAGCTCATAGGGTGTGCCCTCCTGCACAATTTTGCCTTCGCGCATCAGCGCGATCCTGTCGGCCATGCGCATAGCTTCTTCGGGCTCATGGGTGACCAGAAGAACCGCTGTGCCCTCATCGCGCAGCACGCGCAAGGTGTCATCGCGGATGCCGTCGCGCAGGCGGTTGTCGAGACCTGAAAACGGTTCGTCCATCAGCATGATGCTGGGGCGCGGTGCCAGGGCGCGGGTCAGCGCCACGCGTTGCTGTTCGCCGCCCGAAAGCTCATGAGGATAGGCGTTCGTGAACTGGGTGAGACCCACGCGGTCCAACAGCTCGTCCACCCGAGCGCGGGCCGCCATCTTGTCGCCGCTCAGACCGAAACCCACGTTTTCGCGCACGCGCAAATGTGGAAAAAGGGCGAAATCCTGAAACATGAGGCCGATCTGGCGCTCTTCTGGCGGGATATGAGTGCGGCTGTCGGAGATCACCCGGCCATCAACCAGGATCTCGCCAGCGTCCTGCCGCTCAACGCCCGCGACCATGCGCAGGGTCGTGGACTTGCCGCAGCCCGAGGGGCCCAGAAGGCAGGTCAACTGGCCGCGAGCCACACCGAGAGACACATCGTCGACCACAGCGCGCCCGTCCAGACGGCGCGTCACATGTCTGAGTTCCAGTTTGAGATCGTCGCTCACCTGAGGTCGCCTTGATCCAGTCGGTTTTGTGTCTGAGCAGGCCAAAGGCTGCGTTAAGGCGAGATATCAACCGTGCCGGGGAGGATCAAGAAAGTAGACGAGTGAATGAGTAGGGTATCTGAAACGCGCTATTCAGCGGCCACCACCTGGGCCCTGCGCGAGGGGGGAAAGGGCGCCATCTTGCGCGCGTCCTCATCCCAGACCTTCAGCCGGAAACTGGCGATCGCCTCGGGCCAGCGGATCACATGTTTGGTGCGCAGATGTTTTGGCAGGTTGTTCTGGCAGTAGCGCAGGCGATAGGAGGGAATGCCAGGCGCGAAATGGTGCAGATCGTGATAGGCGATGTTGCCGGTGCCAATATCCCACCAATGGCCCAGCTCAAGGGAGCTGGACCCCTCAAGCGTGGCTTTTTGAAACTCGTGGTCGGGTTTGCGATCCCAGTAGGTGTCTTCGAAATTGTGCTGCAGGTAGACCAGAAACACGCCGATCACGCCGGCCAGAACAGCGCTGGTGCCCAAGACGATGAGACCGGGCCATCCGAATGCAGTCCAGACCAGCCAGACATAGGTGAAGACCAACGCGTTGTGGATCAGCACGCCGGTCACACCCACCTTGCGGGTGTTGGCAGGCCAGCGATAGACGATGAAATAGGCATAGATCCCGCCCAGCGAGAGCATCACAAACGGGTTGCGGTAGATGCGATAGGAGAGCCGCCGCAGGACCCCGGCCTCTTGGAATTCTTTTTTGGTCATCGTGAACACTTCGGTGGTTTCGCGATGTTCCAGATCGCCCAGATGGGCGTGATGCAGATTGTGATTGTACTGCATCACCCTGAAGGGCGTGAGCGAGACCACGGATAAGGCATAGCCCGCCCAATCGTTCCAGGCCTTGGTATGAAAGAGCGAGTAGTGCCCGCAATCATGCTGCAGCACGTAAAGGCGCACAGAGGCGAAGGCGAGGATCACGATCATCGGCAGCGACAGCCAGACATGACCCAGGTAAACCGCACCCAGTATCAGTGCGGCAAAATATGTGGCGAAGCTGGCAAAAAAGCTGAGGCCCCCCAGGGCGTCACTTTTGCGGGCATACTGTTTTGTGTACTCACGAATAGTAAGCATCAGACGCGTCCCATATG
>CAKZYL010000229.1 GCA_937884705.1 uncultured Roseovarius sp.
CCGCTGGTCAGTTCCGCTTTTTCAAGAAGAACGGTGTCCTCTCCCCATCCTTCGTGGGCGAGGTGGTAGGCCAAGCCAGCGCCCATCACACCGCCGCCTACAATGACCACGCGCGCGTGGGTCGGGAATGCTTTCTCGGACATATCGGGCTTCCTTTGCACAGAGACACAAGTGTGAGTCGCAATTTTGTCGCGAATTTGCTCGACACCGTATCGGAACATCTGTACCATAGTCAATCATGAATGACACAAATGTACAATTATCGGTTCTCGACCGCCTCACGCAGGAGTGGGATGCCCTGACGCCGGAGGCGCAGAAGGCGGCCCGCTATGTGCTTGAAAACCCGGCAGATGTTGGGGTTTCGACTGTGCGTGAAATTGCCGAGGCAGCGCAGGTCAAACCCAACACTTTTGTGCGCATGGCGCGCCAGGTGGGATTCGAAGGCTACGATGATTTTCGCGAGCCCTTCCGCGACGCGATACGCCGTGGACAAGTGTCGTTTCCCGATCGCGCGCGCTGGTTGCAGGACATTCGCAAGTCTGGCGATCTGGGTGGGCTTTACGCTGATATGGTTGGGGCTGCGATCCAGAATATCGAAGAGACCTTCGCTGCGATCAGCACAGATGCGATGCAGCAGGCCGCAGAGGCAATTTGGTCATCGCGCCAAGTGTATACATTGGGCGTGGGTGTCAACAACGCCAACGCCCGCAATTTTACCTATCTGGCCTCAACGGGCATGAAGCAATTCCACGCAATACCGCGCCCCGGATCCACCGCCGTGGATGATCTGGCCTGGGCCGATGAGCGCGACGTTCTTATCGCGATGACCTGTCGTCCCTATCGCACCGAAGTGATCGATGCCGTGCGTCTGGCGCGAGAGCAGAACATGACCGTCATAGGCATATCAGACAGCCCCGCCAGCCCGATCATTCTCACAGCGCACCACGGCTTTGTCATTTCAACAGACACGCCTCAGTTCTTTCCCTCGTCGCTCTCAACCGTCGCGCTTCTGGAAACATTGCTGAGCTTTGTTATCGCGGTCGCCAGCGACGAGATTGTCGACCGTGTCGAGAAATTCCACCTCCGCCGCCATCAACTTGGCATCTATCAAGAGGAGCCATGAATGAACGCACCCGTCACCCTTTCCCTTGATGCCAGGTACTATACGGACCCCGCTATTTTCGCCAAGGAAATGGACGGGTTGCTCAGCACCACATGGCAGTTCGCAGGTCATGCCAATGATATCCCCAAAGTGGGCGACTACTTCGCGTTTGAGATCGCAGGTCAGCAGCTTTTCTCGATCCGCGGTCGCGACAAGCAGGTCCGTACATTCTACAACGTGTGCCAGCATCGTGCGCACGGTCTTGTGCAAGGCTCAGGCAATGCGCGCGTTGTCGTCTGCCCATACCACGCCTGGACCTATGAACTCACCGGACATCTGCGCAACGGGCCTAATATCGGGTCCGTGCCCGGGTTCGAAAAAAGCACGGTCTGCCTCACGGAAGTGCGGACCGAGGATTTCAACGGTTTCATTTTCGTCAATCTGGACGATGACGCCGCGCCCATGGATGAATGGTTTCCCGGGGTGCGCGAAGAGATTGCCGAATACGTCCCAAACGTGCAGGAGCTGGCGCCTTTGGAATGGGTCGAAATCCCGGAAAAGTGCAATTGGAAAGTTTCGGTTGAGAATTACTCGGAATGCTACCACTGCCCGATCAACCACCAGACTTTTGCGACCGGGGTGATCAATCCCGAAACTTACGACATTCAGCCCATGGACAGGGGCTACACCCTGCGCCACACGACTGAGTGTCAAAGCATGGAAAAGATGACTTATCCGGTTGATCTCTCGGTGCCCCATGCTGATGAGTATCGATCCTGGTTTTTATGGCCCATGGTCAGTTTTCAATGCTATCCGGGCAATGTGCTCAACACCTATCACTGGCGGGCCCATGACGTGGACCGGTGCACAGTTTGGCGCGGTTGGTACACGCCTGGCGGCCAGGACAGCGATGTCATCCGTAACCTGGCAATCCAAGACCGTGAAACGACGGTTGAGGAGGATATCCATCTGGTCGAGTCCGTCTATCGCGGCCTCAAGTCAAAGGGCTATCGGCCCGGACCATTGGTGGTTGATCCCAAAGGCGGTGTGAGTTCGGAACACTCTGTCCAGAAACTGCAGCAATGGATGCGCGAGGCCGTGGATGGTTGAGGTGGCGTCTGAGCTCTCTGGTCGCTGTTTTTGCGGTCAGGTGACCTGGCGCAGCTATGGGCCGGTACTTTGGTCTGGCAACTGTCATTGTGACAGCTGCCGTCGCGCCACGTCGGCGCCCTTTACAAGCTTTTTCGGGGTGCCCCGCGACAGCGTTTCGTGGCGGGGTCAACTATCGGATAATCTGTCATCAGGCGGAAAGGTCACGCGGCAGTTTTGTGCCGCGTGTGGCACGCAGATGACGTATAAAAATGTCATCTGGCCTGAGGAAATACATCTTTACGCGGCAACGCTGGATGATCCGGCGCAGGTCACGCCTCAAGCTCATTTTCACTACGCAGAACGCTTGCACTGGGTCGATATCGTCGATGATCTGCCAAAGTATTCGGGGTCTGCCGACACGACGGAGGCGCTTTAGATGCTGATGCCCGAAACCTGGCAGCCCGAGCACAAGCTCTTCCCTTATCAGGTGGGCTTCACCTGTCCGCCTTTTGACTATGATGCAGCCCCGTCTGATTTCCTGCGCATGGCGCCCGAGACGGTCGGTGTGCATGGCTGGATGCTCCACGCGCCGGATTACGCCCACGGGCTCGATCAGCGGAAGGCGAATTTCGGGATGATGGAGGATTTTGTCCACTGCATGGCGCGCAACGGCGTTGATGTCGCGGGTCAGGTGGGCTCCAACTGGGTTCATGCCAGCGGCCTGGGCGTCGAAGGTATCCGCCAGCACTGTGAGGATCTGTCAGACAAACATGGCGTGCGGTTTCACATGGCGGGCTACGCGATGGTCGAAGCGCTGCGCGCCATGAATGTCGAAAAAGTGGCGCTCAACGCGGCCTATCATTGGCCGGAATGGTGGCAAGGCACGGTGGGCTTTCTGAAAGAGGCCGGATTTGACGTCATTTGGGCTGGCAATTTCCACGATCAGGGCTGGTTTCAAACCCAGGAAGACGTGAACGCTCTGCGCTGGGTGTTCGAAGGGGAGCTGGCCTTCAAGAGCTTCGACTATGTTGCCGAAAAAGCGCCCCAGGCGGATGCCTACTTGATCAATGGCATGTGCAACTTTCGCACCGGACCGGGTGGCTTGCCGCAGCGCCCTCTACACCTGACCAAAGAGCTTGAGGCGCGTCTCGGCAAGCCCGTGATCGGCCACGACACAGCGCTTTACTGGCGCATCTTCAAAAGCCTCGGGATCGCGCCCACGCGGCCCATGGGCCAACTGTTGGAAAGTCTCTGAAACACCGCGCTTCTTTTGGCCGCAAATATCCCCGCCGGAGGCATGAAAGTTTTGTCCGGCCGAACATACTGGAACCGCCATGCATAAGATCGTTGCCCTGTGGGCTATCCCCCGTTCCACCTCAACCGCGTTTGAATGGATGATGCGCCAACGCGGCGATCTTGAGTGCCTGCATGAGCCATTCGGGGAAGCCTGGTATCAAGGAGAGGCGCCGCTCTGGCATCGCTATCAGCCTGGCGCGGTGACGACGCCTGGTCTCACGCTGGAAAGCGTCTGGGACGACATCCAGGCTCGCGCCGAGAAAGGCCCGGTCTTTCTCAAGGATTTTCCGCATTACATCTCGCACATGTGGACGCCAGAGTTCCTGGCCAATTTCACCCATGCGTTCCTCATCCGTGATCCGGCAAAGACGATTACATCCATGCATGACAAATGGCCCGATATTCACGAAGGCGAGGTGGGCTTTCCAGACCAGCGGGCGCTGTTTGATCTGCTTTGGGTTTTGAATGGCAGCGCCCCACCCGTGATCGACAGTGATGATCTGCTCGATAAGCCCGAAGAGGTGACACAAGCCTTCTGCGAAGGGGTGGGCATCGATTACATGCCAGAGGCGCTCAGCTGGGAACCCGGTGGTGATCCATCAGAGCACAGCTGGTGGGACGGCGGATCCTTTCATGCCAATCTCGCGCGGTCCACCGGATTGACCCGGCAGAAACGCAAATACATTGACATTGACCAAAGCCCGGAGAGGGTGCAGCAGGTGTATCGACGCATGATCCCCCATTATCAGCGTCTCTACGAGCACCGCGTTGTCGTCTGAGCAGGAAGGACACATCCCATGAAAGACTATTGGCAAAACTACGTAGACGGCGATTGGGTCGATGGCGGCGCGGGTCGGGTGGACGTGGTCAACCCCGGCACCGGGGAGGTGCTGGCAGCGCAGGCCCTGGCCGATGAGGCGGATGTCGATCGCGCTGTGGCCGCCGCAAAACGCGTCCATGAAAGCGGCGTTTTGCCCGCCATGCGCCCCGTCGAGCGTGGTCGGCTGGTGCAAGCCATGGGGCGCTACCTGTTGGAGCATGCCGATGAGCTGGCCAGACTTCTGACTTTGGAACAGGGCAAGCCGCTCTGGGAAGCGCATAAGGAAATTCAGGGGGCTGCGCGTTACTTTGAGTATTACGGCAATCAAGCCGAGACGGTGGAAGGCCGCTCCATCCCGCTGGGGCAGGGATATTTCGACTTCACCCACTATGAACCCTACGGCGTTTCTGCGCAGATTATCCCGTGGAACTACCCTTTGGAGATGACCGCCCGGTCACTTTCGGCTGGCCTGGCCACGGGCAATGCCTGTGTGATCAAAACTCCGGAGCTGACGCCGCTCTCAAACTACATCTTTGCAGAAGCTGCAGAGGCCGTGGGCCTCCCAAAGGGCGCGGTCAACATCCTGTGCGGATGGGGGCATCAGGCGGGGGCCGCGCTCTCTGGCCATCGGCACGTCAATCAGATTGTGTTCACCGGGTCTGTGAAAACGGGGATCGCTATTGCAACGGCCGCGGCGGCCAACGTTGTGCCATGCGTTCTGGAACTGGGCGGGAAATCTGCCGCCATCGTGCATGATGACGCCGATCTCGAGGCGTTTGAGAATGACATTCGCTGGGGGATTTACTTCAATTCCGGACAGGTTTGTTCGGCGATGAGCCGCGTGATCGTCCATGAAAGCCGCCATGATGAGCTGATTGGGCGCGCGGAGGCGGTGGCGAAATCTCTCTCGGTTGGACCGGGCATCGATCGAGGCGAGGCGGGGTTGACGATGGGGGCGATGGTCTCTGAGGCGCAGCGCGATCGCGCCGCCGGCATGGTCAGTGACGCCGAGCGCCAGGGCGCGCGGGTGGTGACCGGCGGGCGTAAGATGAACATTCCAGGCGCCTTCCTGGAACCGACCGTCATGGCCGATGTCCGC
Organism: uncultured Roseovarius sp.; assembly: GCA_937884705.1. GTDB lineage: Bacteria > Pseudomonadota > Alphaproteobacteria > Rhodobacterales > Rhodobacteraceae > Roseovarius. The sequence continues at coordinate 5,410 of CAKZYL010000229.1, forward strand.
CCGGAGATGACCATCGCGCAGGAAGAGGTGTTTGGCCCTGTGTTGTCCGTTCTGCCCTTTAAGGATGAAGAGGACGCCTATGCTATTGCCAATGGAACGGAGTACGGTCTTGTGGGCGGTGTCTTCACCCGTGATCTGGACCGGGCCACGCGCGCCGCACAAAAGATCCGTGCGGGTCAGGTTTTCGTAAACGAATGGTTTGCAGGCGGTGTTGAAACGCCTTTCGGAGGCTACGGTAAGTCTGGGTACGGGCGTGAAAAGGGCCGGGAAGCGCTGTGGAACTATGTTCAGACCAAAAACGTGGCGATCAGCATTCGGTAGGGCAGGTGGGCTACACCCTTTACTATTGGCCGATCCCGTTTCGCGGGGAGTTTGTCTGCGCGGTCCTCGCCCTTGCAGGACAGGACTATGACGAGCCGGGATTTGACGATGTGTCTGCGGTCAAGCTCCTGGAGCCAGACGCGCAGCCTGCGCCGTTTATGGCGCCACCGGTTCTGGTCGACCACGATGCGGATCTGACTTTGGCCCAGATGCCTGCCATCTTGCGCTATCTGGCGGCAAAGCATGACTTGATGCCGGAGACGGCCAAGGATGCCGCGCTTACGGATAAGCTCGTACAGGATGCCAATGACGTATTGGATGAATTAACGCTTTTCGGCGGTCGCTCCATGTGGACATTGGGAGAGTGGGAGAGCTTTGTAGAGGAGCGTTTGCCCCGCTGGATGGCCATTTTTGAACAAACGCTGGCGTCTCAAAACGTTACGGCGGAGACGGGCTACCTCTTTCGTCGAGACACGCCGGGCCTTGCAGATGTCACTGTTGCGATCCTGTGGGGCGTCATGACATCAAAGCTGGATGGCTATGCCCCCTTGCTGTTGCGTCACGCGCCTCAGGTCGCGGGGTTTGCGCAACGGGTGCTGGCGCTGAAGCCGTTATCGCGTGTGCGCAAAGAAAGGGATGCACGGTTTGGCGATCAATATTGCGGCGGCCAGATCGAAGCGTCGATCCGGGACATGTTGGCGCGTCATGGAATATGAACACAAAGAAAGGGAGGGCAAAATGCCCGATACATTTGACGAAGATCTGTTTCTGAAAGGGTTGGAGCAGCGCAAAGGCACGTTGGGTGCCGAATACGTTGAGAGGAACCTGGCAGCTGCGGACGCGTTTACACGGCCGTTTCAGGAGGCGATGACGGCGTGGTGCTGGGGCTTTGGTTGGGGCGATGATGTCATAGAGCCAAAGACACGCTCGATGATGAACCTCGCTATGATCGGCGCCTTGGGCAAGATGCACGAGTGGG
>CAKZYL010000230.1 GCA_937884705.1 uncultured Roseovarius sp.
GAACCCGGAGCAAGAGGCACAATAGGGCTAGGGTGATCAAGTGGATGCCGGTGTGCAGAAAGGCTGGGCGCGGGCTGCCCCTGAGGCTTTGGCGCTGGCTCTTGCAGACCACCCTGACGCCATAGCCTTGCCGTCGCCTTGCATGTGGGCCGGTCCTCCTACGGCGCATCTGCATTGATCGAATTGATCCAGGGAACCTCGCGTGCTCGCGCGCAATGCGTGGCAAAACTGGAGCCAACTTTGTCGCCCGTTAGAAACCGGTTCGGCCACTTGCCGCGCCTGACCTGCCCCCCGAAACTTCCCTCGTTCTGATGTAGAGTTTGCTCAACCTTTTGAAGGAGCAAACAGATGCGAAAGAGCCGTTTTACTGAGGCACAGATTATCGGGATGATCAAAGAACAAGAGGCTGGCATGCCGACAGCGGAGCTTTGTCGCAAGCATGGCTTGAGCCAAGGCACGTTCTACAAATTCAAATCCAAGTATGGCGGCATGGAAGTGTCAGATGCGGCCAAGTTGAAGGCGCTAGAGGACGAGAACGCGAAGCTCAAACGCCTTCTGGCGGATCAGATGTTGGACAACGTCGTTCTGAAAGATTTGCTGGGAAAGAGCTGACGACATCAACAGACCGACGGAATGCGGCGCTCCGGGCGATGCGGGATCATGATATCTCACAGCGCCGGGCGTGCAGGCTTGTTGGTGTCGACCCAAAGACTGTCCGGCGCGATCGTCCGCCCGACAATCCTGACATCCGCAAGGAGATGAAGAAGATAGCTGCCAAGAGGCGTCGGTTTGGCTACCGCCGGATCGGCGTGATGTTGGAGCGCGAAGGGTACGTCATGAACCACAAGAAGCTGTATCGGCTATACACCGAGGAAAAGCTGGGCGTGAGGCGACGACGAGGTCGCAAGCGGGCCCGAGGGTCACGAACACCAATGCCAGAGGCACTAAGGCCGGGTGAGCGTTGGTCACTGGACTTCCTTTCTGACACGTTCGGCGCATCTCGCCGGTTCCGCATCTTGGCCGTGAATGATGATTGCTGCCGAGAAAACCTATGCTTGATTGCGGATACATCGATCTCTGGTGCCAGGGTGGCACGCGAACTGGATGCCCTTGTGCGTGTCTATGGAAAACCAAAGAGCATTGTCTCAGACAATGGGACGGAGTTCACGAGCCGGGCGATCCTTAAATGGGCAAACGACAACGATGTTGACTGGCACTACATCGACCCCGGCAAGCCGCAGCAGAATGCGTTCATCGAAAGCTTCAATGGCAGCCTGCGAGATGAATGTCTGAACGAAGAGATGTTCGAGAGCCTCGATGACGCGCGACGAAAACTGGCGTTGTGGCGATACGACTACAACAACGTCAGACCGCACTCATCGCTCAAAAACCAAACGCCCGCAGAAGCGCGCCGGACGCTTGAGCAATTTGAGGACTCCGCGCCCGGCGCGCTTGCCCAAACCAACGACGACGAATATCACAACCAGACCCGCAGACTCTCGTTATGAATGAGGGACCGTCAGGGGGCAGGTCACGTCCAAAGCATGCGCAAAAAGGTAGTCGGATCCCAAATTCCAAGT
>CAKZYL010000231.1 GCA_937884705.1 uncultured Roseovarius sp.
TTGATCTTTGACCCGGCCGAGCACGACGCTGAGGATGCTGCGCATGATCATGGCACCGTGGAGAAGGCCGAGGTCTTCTTCCGTCAAAGGACACGCGCTGCAGAAGCCGTCGATCAAGTCCTGAAGCGGATCGGCGGCGGCGTGGGGTGCTGCCTCAACCAGACTGGTGGCTGAGACGGCGAGGTCTTGGATCAGGGGTGCCTTGATCGCATCCCCGAAATCAATGATGCCGGAGATTTCTCCGGCGCTGCCCAAAAGGATGTTTCCAGGGTGCATGTCGTTGTGAATGACCTGACGCCTCAGCGTGAGCAGCCTCGGAAGAGAGGCGTTTTTGAGACGCTCAAGGTGTGGCGCCAGCAGGTGGGTGAGCTCGGGGCCAAGACCGGAGAGAAAGCTATCTTCGAAAAGTGGGGCCGCAGACGCATTCCATGGCATGGCCTCGGCCGCGCCGGGGTGATCGAAATCGGCCAAGGCGCGGCAGAGCCGCCCCTGTATCTCGCCCGTTTTTCTGGCCCACGCGGCGACTGTTCCATGTGCGGGCGAGCCGTGCAGATATGACACCAGCCTGACAGCGCTCACCTGACCGTTCTGGAACGTCCAGACAGTGTAGGGTGCACCGTCTCGTGTTTTAATGACCTGAGGCACTGGCAGCCCCAGTGCGCTTTGCCGCAGGTGCTCTAACAGGGCCACTTGAAAAGCCGTGTAGGCTTCGGTCTCATCTGGGTTGCTGATCTTCAAAATCGCTTGTTGTTCGCCATCCTGCACGACAATGAAATTCTGATCGCGCTCTCCGGAAATTGGGATGAGATCGGGATCCATTCCGTAGAGCTGTTGCAACAGCCCGCGGACTTCCTCAATCGGATGATTGGGGGGGTGAAACCAAGCCGTGTAGTCGTGCGGTGGGCTTATGCATGAACTCGCTGTCACATGGCGTTCCGTGGTGTCATCAGCGGTGTAATCCGCGCGCGATCGTCAAGGTTCCCTAAATTCACGCCATGGTCTGCGGAGTTTGGATCGGCGCTTCTTCTCGAAGTCTTGCACGGCGGATCTCACTCCGGCAAGGGGCGAGTGCTTGCATTTGCGGGCTTGAAAGCCGTGGCCAGTGTGCGCTTGGCGCGGGCGGAAAGGCGGGCCGCCGAAGGGGCGACCCGCGATGGAAAATCTTACTTTTTAAGAGCTGTCCAAATACGATCGTAGACCATTTGGGTCTCTTCATCACAAACCTGAACAAAGGTGCCGGGGCCCGCATCCGCCGGCGGGTTGCCTTCGGGCAGTGTCGCCAATTCCGGATCAAGGAAATCCGCTGTGCCTGTCAGGGCATTGCCGTAGCGCGCGAAGTTGGACACGGCGGCGATGTTCTCAGGCTCCAGAAGGAAATCCATGAACTTGATCGCGTTGTCGCGGTTCGGCGCGTCGTTCAAAAGCACCACGTTGTCCATCCAGACGACGTAGCCTTGTTTCGGGAACGCGTATTTCAGCGAGGCCTTTTCTTCACGGGCCTTGGCGCCAAAACCGTCCCAGATCTGGCCCACTGTCACGTCGCCTGACACGAGAACCTCGCGCGATGTGTCCGAGTTGAAGGACGCCCAGTTAGCTTTGGCGGCTTGCAGCATGTCGTTGAGAGCCTTGAGCTTGTCACGGTCTGTCGAGCACTGCTCCATCCCCAGATGCAGCGCGGCCATCAGCATCACTTCGCCCTGGCTGTCGAGCATGTTGATCTTGCCGGACAGTTCTTCTGGCGGGTTGAACAGGATGTCGGTCGTGTTGATTTCACCGGCGAAGCTGTCGGTGTCGACCATGAAGGATGTCGATCCCCACTGATAGGGGATGGAGTGTTTCCAGCCTGGGTCAAAGGCCGGGTCCGCCCAAGGCTCAGCGATATTGCCCATGTTCTTTAGCTCACCTTCGGCGATCTCATCGAGCATGCCCTCATTGATCATGATAGACACCATATAGTCGCCAGGAACGGCCACGTCATAGGTGCCCATGCCACCGGCCTTGAGCGAGGCCAGCATGGATTCGTTGCTGTCGTAGGTATCCATGACAACCTCGACGCCGGTTTCTGCGGTGAATTTATCCAGCAGCTCCTGCGGGATGTATTCGAACCAGTGATAGACTTTCAATTCGCCTTCGGCGTGCGCGGCGCCGGCCAGTGCGAGCAGGGCGCTCACTGCGACGGCTGTTTTTAGAGTGGTCTTCATGTTCATCTCCTAGTTGGTCTTTATGTGTGCCCCTGTGATGGTTTTGCGGGGTCTTTTATTTGTGGTCGCCTCTCTTGCTGACGAAGTATGAGATCGTGACCATCACGATCGAAAAGCCGAGAAGCATGGTCGAAATCGCCATGATGTTGGGTCTGATGCCTTGCTTCACTGCACCGAAGATCGCCGTTGGCAGCGTCTCGACACCCGCGCCTTTGACGAAATTTGTGATGATGAAGTCATCAAGTGAAATGATGAAAGCCAGCAGATATCCCGAAATGATGCCCGGCATCATGAGCGGCAGCAAGATTTTTGTGAAGGCCTGCCTTTTGGTCGCATAAAGATCCTGGGCGGCTTGTTCGTAGGTGTCCTCTATCCCCTGCATCCGAGCGGCGATGGGCAGGTACGCAAAGGGAATGCAAAACGCGATATGCGCGAGCAGGATCGTCATGATCCCGCGTTCAAAGGCGATCGAGTTGAAGAAGATGAGCGTGGCCACCGCGGTCACGATCTCGGGCACCATCAAGGGCAGGGAGATCAGGCCAAAGGAGAGCGTACGGCCCCGGAAAAACCCACCGCGCACCATGCCGGTGGCGGCCAGTGTGGCGATGGTCGTGGCCACGGTGGCGGCGATGATCGCGATGAAGAAGCTGTTCCAGGCGGCCTCTTTGAATTTTGCGCTGTCGCTGCCGACGAAGACGTCCACGTACCACCGCCAGGAAAAGCCTTCAAAAACGATGATGGAGGCCGAGGCGTTGAAGCTGTAGACAGCAACAACCAAGAGGGGCACGTAGAGGATCAGAAGGCAGAGCACGGTCAGCTGGGCAAAGCCCGGATATCTGCGGACGTCGAATTTGCGGGAGGCCATGGCTTAAGCCTCCCCTCGGTTTGCGCGTGATTGCTGGCGCGCATAGATCATCAGCATGATCAAAACCATGGTCAGCAGGATCATGGATGCGGCCGCGCCAAAGGGCCAATTGCCTGCATTGCCTTTGAATTGCTCTTCGATCAGCGACCCGATCATGAAGTTTTTGGCACCGCCCAAAAGGTCTGGCGCCAGGAATGCGCCCAAAGACGGCACGAAGACCAGGATGCAGCCAGCGATTACGCCGGGCTTTACGGTCGGCAGCAGGACGCGCCGCAAGGTGATCCACTTGGAGGCGTAGAGGTCTGC
>CAKZYL010000232.1 GCA_937884705.1 uncultured Roseovarius sp.
CGTCACCGGCCAAACCATCGCCGTCGATGGCGGGTTTGAGGCCACAGGCGTGGGCCTGCCCGCCCTCAGAACGCCTTAGCCAAGCCGAGGCAGCCCGTCAGGGCTGAAGAGGCGCCGTCACCACGTCACCTGCTTGCCCTCGAACACCTCAAAGGGCTGCAATTCCCCGCGCGATACCCAGGCAAAGCCGTCATTGGTCATCATGATGGTGTAGCCCGTCCAATTGGTCCGTTCCCACCAGCTTTCATACTGATCAGTGTCCCCATTCACGCGCCATTTCCCCGGATCGGGTCGTCCAACTTCCGGGAAATAGATGGTCTGACCATTGGCATCGAAAAACTGCGTGTAGGGATCGCCATTCCACGTGCCTCTGATCGTGTTGCCTCGCAGAAGCTCATCAATTTGCCCCGCCGTCAATTGCACAGTCTTCGGATCGCTCATATCATCCGCAAACGCCAGTGCCGGCAGCATAGCCACCCCTGCCAAAATCGCCCGTCTCAGCATCTCACCCTCTTGGCTCAATGAAAATCGCCCGGAAATCATTCACATTGGTAAGCGTCGGGCCGGTCACAACCTGCCCACCATTGCGCTCAAAAAACCCATGCGCATCGTTGCGGTCAAGCGCTGTTTGCGGGTCATCGGATGCGGTGCTCAGCGTATCCGGCCCAATCATCGCGCCTGCCACCTCAGCAGCCCCATCCACACCATCCGTGTCACAGGCAATCGCGTGAATACCGTCCGCGCCCTTCAAAGCAATCGCCAAAGCCAGCGAAAACTCCGCATTCGGCCCGCCAACCCCGTCTCCGCGCCGCGTCACCGTCAATTCACCTCCAGACAAGAGCAAAACCGGCCGCGCATCCGCCGCCAAAGAGGCCTGCACTGCCACTGCCGTCTGCGCCTGCGCCACGGCCACCTCGCGCGCCTCCCCTTCCAGCGCATCGCCCAGGATCCGCACATCCACACCCTCGGTCCGGGCAATCTCCGCCGCCGCCTCCAAGGACTGGGAGGGCGCCGCGTAAATCACATTTTCCACCCGGCTGAGCCGCTCGTCATCGGGCGGCAACGGGTTCGCCCCAGCAGCCAAGTACGCCGCAATCGACGCAGGCGGCTTCACACCCCACTGATCAAGCGTCGCAATTGCCCGCGCCGCATCCCCGTCATCGCCAACCGTCGGTCCGCTGGCAATGTCACCGGGGTTGTCGCCGGGCACATCCGAGATCATCAGTGCCAGCATCTTCGCCGGATAGGCCGCCGCCGCCAGCTTCCCGCCCTTCACGGCAGAAACCTGCTTGCGAATGCCATTGATATCCCCAATCGGCGCGCCCGAGGCCAAAAGCGCATCGGTCATCGCGCGCTTTTCGTCCAGAGTGATCTCGCCCGCAGGTGCTGTCAAAAGCGCCGACCCCCCGCCGGAAATCAGCGCCAAAACCATATCGCCCTCGCCGGTGCTCTCCAGCAGCTCCAGCATCCGTCGCGTGGCCACCATACCCGCCTCATCCGGCACCGGATGCGCAGCTTCGACAATCTCGATCCCCTCGCAAGGCCGCGCGTAGCCGTAGCGTGTGATCACCAGACCTTCACAGGGGCCATAGACGGCCTCCACCGCCTCGGCCATCCGCGCGCTCGCCTTGCCCGCCCCAATCACCACAAGCCGCCCCTCAGGACGCTCTGGCAGATAGGGTGCAAGACTCTGCATGGGGTCCGCGACCTCCACGGCGCGATCAAACAAGCGGCGCAAAAACGGCAAAGGATCGGTCATCTCACTCCCCCATGGTCTGGCCCGCGTCCTTAGCGCTAACGCGTCCAAATCAACACCCCCTATCTCCCGCAGCGTCTGTCTTTTTCGAAATATCCCGGGGGGAGCGTCGACGCCCAAGGCTTCGATGTGGTGGGCTGGCCCACCTCTCCCAACTGCGCGTCAAACAGCCCACAACTTGACAAGCCGCCATGCCCGCGCGACACCGCGCCCATGTTCACAACCCTGCTTCAGGTGGCCCTCGGTGGCGCAATCGGGGCCTCGGCCCGTTACCTCACCTCGGTGGGCACAATGCGCCTTATTGGTCCCGGCTTTCCCTGGGCCACGCTCACGGTCAACATCCTGGGCTCCTTTTTCATGGGCGCGCTGGTGGTCTATCTGGCGCATAAGGGCGGGATGAAAGCGGCGCCCTTCCTGATGACGGGGATCCTCGGCGGCTTCACCACCTTTTCGGCCTTCTCTTTGGACGCCTTCACGCTCTACGAACGCGGCCAAACCAGCCTCGCCGTCACCTACGTGCTGGCCTCCGTGATCCTGTCGCTGATCGCCATCGTCGCGGGCATTCTTGTCACCAGAGCCCTGATCCAATGACAGGCGTGCAAACCCTGACAGTTTCCCCTGACGACGCCGACCAACGCCTTGATCGCTGGCTGCGGCGGCTCTTTCCCCATATTGGTCAGGGCCGCATAGAAAAAATGTGCCGCAAAGGCGAGCTGCGCGTCGATGGCGGGCGAGTCAAAGCATCGACCCGGCTGCAAACCGGCCAAGCCGTGCGTGTGCCCCCGCTGCCCGACCCCGACACCAAATCCGCCCCCAGACCCGACACACCGCAGATCTCTGACAAAGACGCCCGGATGATCCAAAGCGCGGTCATCTACCGCGACGATCACATCCTCGCGCTCAACAAACCCCCTGGCTTGCCAGTCCAGGGCGGCTCCAAGCTCACCCGCCACGTCGACGGGCTCGCTGGCGCGCTCCGGTTCGATGCCGACAGCAAGCCCCGCCTGGTACACAGCCTCGACAAAGCCGCCTCCGGCGTTCTGCTCATGGCG
>CAKZYL010000233.1 GCA_937884705.1 uncultured Roseovarius sp.
GGCGCGGGGGGCTTTGGGTTGGCGATGATCTGACCGTTGGGGAGGGTGTGACCCTGCCGATTGCCGGGGTTTTTGGCGATTATGGCAACCCGATTGGGCAGGCAGTGCTGAGTGAGGCGCTGTTTTTGAGCCTTCATTCCGTGGAACGACCCGTTCGATTTGGCATTCGCGTGGATGATAAGGACGCGATGCGCGCCGCACTCAGGGATGAGTTTGGGCTCTCGGAGGCGCAGATCATCGATCAGCAGGTGATCAAGGATTTCTCTGTCGGTGTGTTTGAGCGGACCTTTACCGTGACGGCCGCGCTCAATGTGCTGACGCTGTCGGTGGCGGGGTTTGCGATCCTGACATCGCTGCTGACGCTGGCGGCGATCCGGGTGCCGCAGCTGGCCCCGGCCTGGGCGATGGGGCTGACGCGGGCGGATCTGGGCAAGCTGGAGCTGATCCGCGCGGTGATCCTGGCGTTCCTGACGATGCTGCTGGCGGTGCCGCTGGGGCTGCTTCAGGCCTGGGTGCTGTTGGCCGTTGTGAATGTGGAGGCCTTTGGCTGGCGGCTGCCGATGTTTGTGTTCCCGGTGGATTACGCGAAACTGGCGGTGTTTGGCGTGGTGGCGGCGGCACTCGCGGCGCTGTGGCCTGCGCGTCGCTTGGCGCGGACGCCGCCTGCGGATTTGCTGAAGGTGTTTTCCAATGAGCGTTAGGGTGCTTTTCCTGGCTCTGATGCTGCCTGTCATGGCGTTTGCGCAGGGGTTTGCGGGGCTGGGCACGGATGCCGACGGGTTTACCGTGCCGGAGCGCGGCTATGCTTTCGAGTTTCCCCGAGATCACGGCGCGCACCCGGATTTCCGCATTGAGTGGTGGTATCTGACGGCGAATATGGAGGCGAAGGACGGCACGCCCTATGGGCTGCAATGGACGCTTTTTCGCTCGGCCTTGGAGCCCGAAGACAGGGAAGGTTGGGACAGCCCGCAGATCTGGTTTGCTCATGCGGCCGTGACGACGCCCGAGGCGCATTACGTGGCGGAGCGCATTGCGCGCGGGGGGATTGGGCAGGCCGGTGTGACCGATGCCCCCTTTGAGGCATGGATTGATGATTGGGCCATGGCGGGGCCCAGTTTTGAGGATATGCGACTGACGGCCTCGGGCGCGGAGTTTGCCTATGACATGCAGCTTTTGGCGCAGGGGCCACTGATCTTTCAGGGCGACCGGGGGTATTCGGTGAAATCCGAAGAGGGTCAGGCGAGTTACTACTATTCGCAGCCGTTTTTTGACATCGACGGTGTGTTGACGCTGCCGGAGGGGGATGTGGCCGTCAGCGGGCGGGCGTGGCTCGATCGGGAATGGTCATCGCAGCCGCTGGCGGACAATCAGACCGGCTGGGATTGGTTTTCGCTGAGCTTTGATGAAGGCGAGAAAATGATGGGGTTCCGTTTGCGTCAAACCGATGGCGCGCATTTCACAGCCGGGACATGGATCACGCCGGATGGTGAGACGGAAGCCTTTGAAAATGGTGTTTTCAATGCCGATCCCTTGGAGACCAGCGATGTGGACGGGCGCGAGGTGCCGACCGCGTGGCGTGTAACTGTGCCGCAGAAGGGTGTCGACATCACGGTGCGCGCGCTAAATGAGCAGTCTTGGATGGATGTGAACGTGCCCTATTGGGAAGGTCCGGTGACGCTTTCGGGCAGCCATGAGGGCATCGGATATCTGGAGATGACGGGATATGAGTGAGCGCGACAAAGACCTGACTGTCTATTACGACGGGGCCTGCCCGCTGTGTCTGGCTGAGATCAGCCATTACAAGGCGCTAGAAGGTGCGGAGCGGATCGCTTTCGTCGATGCCGCCAATGCCGCGCTGCCGGAGGATCTGGATCGCGACACGGCTTTGGGGCGGTTTCACGTCCGCCGCGCGGATGGCACATTGGTCTCCGGGGCAGCGGGCTTTGCCGAGGTCTGGCAAGGGTTGCCGAAATGGCGGTGGGCCGCGCGGGTGGCGGCGATCCCGGGCATGTTGTGGGTGATGGAGCGGATGTATCGCGGTTTCTTGCCGATCCGGCCCTATCTCTCGCGCGGATTTGGCAAGTGGAAGGCGCGGCGCGCATCCTGACATAAGCCGCCTGATGTGGATTTAGTCGGGTGGCGGGCCCCAGCACCAACGGCCTGGAGCCCGAACCGTTTTAACTGTTATGCGAGCGCAAGGCTGCCAGCGGATTGGCGTCCGTCACGTCCTGCTTCCAGCTCGTAAGTGACGGCCTGACCGTCATCGAGGCGCTGAATGCCTGCGGCTTGCAGCGCTGAGATATGGACGAATACGTCCTTGCCGCCGTCTTCTGGCGCGATGAACCCGAACCCTTTGTCGGTGTTGAACCATTTCACGGTGCCTTTGGCCATCGTGATGTCTCCTTAGTATAGTACCATCCGCAGAATGCGATGGCTTGGCGTAGTGTCGTCGTAGGATCAACTGAGGCCGGAAGGAAACAGTGGGTCGTCGGAAGATGCTTTGCACGGGTCATATAGGCGCAGACCGGAAAGAAAACCATAGGTGGTTTGAGGCGAAGGCGGCTTTTCTTTGCCGATCGCATCTGGTTACCTGACATCGCTGAAAAGGAGGTCATCATGAAGGATCGCGAGGCACGTCACGGCGGGGCGCTTTTGGTCGATTGCCTTGCGGCGCAGGGGGTGGATCGGGTGTTTTGCATACCTGGCGAGAGCTATCTGGCGGCGCTCGATGGGCTCTATGGCTCTGGCATCGATGTGGTGGTGGCGCGGCAGGAATCTGGGGCCACGATGATGGCCGAGGCCGCCGGAAAGCTGACAGGCCGACCGGGCGTGGCGTTTGTGACGCGCGGACCGGGGGCGACGAATGCCAGCGCGGGCGTGCATATTGCCCAGCAGGACAGCACGCCGATGGTGCTTTTCGTGGGTCAGGTCGCCAGCGATCAACGCGATCGCGAAGCGTTTCAGGAAGTGGATTACCGGGCCATGTTCGGACCGCTGGCGAAATGGGTGGCCGAGATCGAACGGGCCGACCGGATCCCCGAATATGTCTCTCATGCGTTTCATGTGGCGCAATCGGGCCGACCGGGGCCCGTGGTTCTGGCCTTGCCGGAGGATATGCTGTCTGGTTTGGCCGAGGGCGAGGCGGTGCCCACCGTATCGCTGCCCTCAGGCGAGGCGGCAGCGACTGACGTCGCAGAGGTGCTGGACCGGATCACCGCAGCAGAGCGCCCGTTTGTGATTGTGGGCGGCGGCGGATGGTCTGCCGAGGCCGCAGACGCCTTAGGGCGGTTTGCAGACGCGATAGGGGTGCCGGTGGGCGCGTCTTTCCGATGTCAGGATTACCTGAGCAATGATCACCCCTGTTACGTGGGCGATGTGGGGATTGGCATCAATCCAAAACTGGCCGAGCGGGTGAAGACCTCGGATTGCCTGCTGGTGCTGGGCGCGCGACTGGGGGAGATGACAACCTCTGGCTACACGCTGGTCACGCCTCCGGTGCCGGAGCAGCCGCTTTTGCATGTCTATCCCGATCCGGCAGAGCTTGGCCGGGTGTATCGCCCGGATCTGGCGGTGTGCGCGCGGCCTGCCGCGTTTGTGCGACAGTTGGCCGAGGCGGCGGGTGCGCGCGATTGCGGGGCGTGGCTTCGCGAGGCACGCGCCGACTACGAGGCCTGGCAGGTGCCATTGGAGACACCGGGGGAGACGCCGGGCGATGTGAACATGGAAAATGTGGTCGGGCATCTTCGCGAAGTTCTGCCCGAGGATGCGATCCTGACCAATGGGGCGGGAAATTACTCGGCCTGGCTGCATCGCTACTATCGCTACAGGCGCTGGCGCACGCAGCTTGCGCCCACGAGCGGGTCGATGGGCTATGGCCTGCCTGCGGCGGTCGCGGCGAAGCTGACGCATCCCGACAGGGAGGTGATTTGTCTGGCCGGAGACGGGTGTTTTCAGATGACCTGTCAGGAGTTCGGCACGGCTTGCGAATTTGGCGCCGATATCGTGGTGATCATTTGCGACAACGGGATGTATGGCACCATTCGCATGCATCAGGAGCGCGCCTATCCCGGGCGGCCGAGTGGCACGGGGCTGCGCAATCCGGATTTCGCAGCCTGGGCGGAAAGCTATGGCGCGTTCGGGGTGCGCGTGACGTCGGACGACGCGTTTCCAGACGCTCTGGCGGCGGCGCGAGCGGCGGGCAAGCCTGCGATCGTGCATGTGCTGACGGACCCCAGGGCGATCAGCCCGAAGCTGCGGCTGGAGACGGTCAGTTGAACTGAAATTCGCCTGCGCGCTCGGTCTGTAGATAACATTCAAAGAAATCGGTAAATGACGCGACCAGAGGCGGAAACTGTTCATAAGGCGGGTAGAAAAGTGTGAGCCACAACGGTTCGGCCTCCCACTCTTCCAACACTTTGACGACCTCACCGCTGGCCAAAGCCTCTGAGATCAGGAAGTCTGGCAAGAGCGCCATCCCCTGCCCTCTCGCCACCAGAGCGCAGAGCAGATCGCCATTGTTGAGCGTCAATTGATCGCCGGCGCGAACCTTGCGGCTAAGCCCGCCTTTGGTAAAGATCCAGGTCTCCTGGGTTTGGTCATCGCTGTAGGAGAGGCAGTGTTCGGGGTTGAGACCGTCCGGCGTTTCGGGCGTGCCGATCTGATCGAGAAGGCTTGGGGCCGCGATCACATTGCGGGGCACGACGCAGATCTTGCGCCAGATCGTGGAGACATCGGAGGGCGGACGCGAAATGCGGATCGAAAGGTCAAACGGGTCTTCCATGATATCGACCAGCCGGTCGGAGAGATCGACGCTGAGGGTGACCTGCGGGAATTCAGCGCGAAAGGCGTCGAGGAAGCCGGGCAAGAGACGCAGCCCCATGGAAAGCGGTGCGTTGAGGCGCAGATGACCGCGATCGGGTCGGCTCTCCCGGGTGATTTGCTGGGTGGTGTCATCCAGTTCTTCGATCAACGGGCGGTAGCGCGCGGCGACCGTGGCGCCGATGGCCGTGAGGCTGACCTTGCGCGTGGTGCGCAGGAGCAGCTGCTGGCCCAGATCTTCTTCGAGGCGGGCGATCGTGCGCGTGACGGTCGACGGGGTGAGGTTGAAATGTTTGGCCGCGCCCACGAAGCTCTGCTGGCGGGCAACCTCGAGAAAGATGCGGATGGGGCGAATGTCTTCCATCCCGGATTGATGGCAGAGAGGCAATAAAGTTGCAAAGGTTATTGCAGCTGGAGCGTTAAGATTTTATGCCTCCGGCAGGGATGTGTTGGGCCAGAAGAAACACCGGACGGGCGGGCGCTTGCTGGATGAGGATAAAACAGGCCCAGTGCAGATACATGAGCGTATCGGAATGCTAAATGGGATTAAATCGCGATTGAGATCTGATAACTGAAAGATCCATCTTGCAATTTACAAGCTTCAATCCGCCAGCAGCCGCCGCGTGTTTTCCCGCATCATCGTTTCGATATCGAGCTGAAGATCGAGCGCCGTGATCTTTTCATCGATCAGCAGAAACGAGAGGCCATGGACCATTGTCCACAAGGGGAACGCGCGCTCGAGCACTTCATCATCGACGTCCGGTTTGCCGAAATACGCGGCCACCTGGGCGAGCAGAATGCCGTAGATACGCTGGCCCCGCTCTACGATCTCAGGGTTGCCTTCATGTTCGCGGGCGATGCCGAAGGAGAGGCGAAAGACGCCCGGCTCCGACGTGGCGAATTTGATATAGGCGAGGCCCAGGTCGTTGATCGTCTCAATTGTACCGGGCGCTTTGTCGGCTACAGCGGCCGACATGGTGTCGTAGAAGCGCTCCATACCCTCAGAACACACGGCCAGCAGCATCTCATCGCGATCGTTGAAGTGACGGTAGGGCGCGGCGGTCGAGACGCCGGCGGCACGACAGGCGTCAGAGACAGAGAATCTGTCCGGGCCTTTCTCTTCGACGAGCTGACGGGTGGCTTCCACCAGGCCCGCGCGCAGATCGCCGTGGTGATAATTTGCGCGTTTCGCCGTCATTTAAGTTTGTCTTCCCGTCCCGCACACAAAAAAAAGTGCAAAATTTCTTGCCAAAGTTAGAAGCCCTAACATATGTAAGGACATCTAACATTCAACAGGTGCTAGCATGTCTGACACATCACGTACACCCTCTCTCACTCGTCGTGCACTGAAAACCACCGTCACGTTTTTGTCCACCTCTATGACGGCGGCGTTGGCTGTCGGACTGGTCGTTGCGGGCTCCAGCCTGATTGCGGATCGCGCCGAAAGCGTGGGTTTGCCAGACGTTGCGCCGCCGGTGAGCGTGACCGCGAA